>DCPZ01000073.1:14383-38381 GCA_002323795.1 Flavobacteriales bacterium UBA1531
CTCCACAGTCATCAATCCCAATGGCTTTCTCATAATTTTTGCTGATGAAGATGGAGGTCAAGGATGGAATCACGCCAATTTCAAGGTCAGTTCATCAGGTGAACCCATTGCACTTCGATCGCCGGACGGCTTTACCATTGCAGACGCAGTGGAAGTGCCTGCGCTTGGGCTAGGTAAATCGTGGGGACGTGACTTTGATGCTGGCTCTCCTTGGATTGAATTTCAAATTCCAACGCCCAATGCTTCAAACGGCGATGCTAACCCTGTATCAATGATTTCAGGGCAACAACCTTTTGCTGATCCCTATCCTAATCCCGTTGGGTATGGGGAGTCAATGAAAGTGAGTACAGGCGGACGCATGCTGAATTCTGCAGGTTTCGTAATCAAGCAATGGAACACGAGTGGTTCGGTTCTTTTTGATCAGGCGCCTGGCCTCTACATCATTCACTGGGAAACCAGCCAGGGACAAAGGACAAGCACCTCGAAAATTCTTGGAATCAAATAATCCTCGAATTGACAGCTGTCAAAAGCTATTATTTCGTATTTTCGCGCTCTCTTTATGCTCTGTTAGGACACAGGGCCTTGCATTAACTCTTTCGCACCTGTCCTAATGCGAAATACAAAACCCCTGGGAAAGCCATGAGCGAAGAAACCCAGAAGCCTGAAGAGCACAAAGAAGACGTAGCTCCACAGCAATCAGAATCCACTCCAGAAGCGACTGCAGAAACAGCAGAAGCTCAGAAAGAAGAAACAGCAGAAGCTGAGAACGAAGAAACAGCCATTGAAGCTCCAGAAGCTACTGTTTCTAAACCTATTGAAATTTTAACCGAACGCCCTGCACTTGCAGAGCCAGGAGATTTTGACTGGGACTCATTCGAAACGGATACAGACGATTACACAAAAGAAGATCGCACTCAACTCGAGACCACGTATGAAAACTCGTTGAACCTCATTCGTGAGAAAGAGGTAGTTGATGGAACGATCATCTCGATTTCCAAGAAAGAAGTTGTAGTCAACATAGGTTACAAATCTGAAGGGGTAGTGAGCGCCAACGAATTTCGCTACAACCCCGAACTCAAAGTTGGAGACATTGTACCAATTTTTATTGAACGCCAAGAAGATAAGAATGGCCAGCTCGTGGTATCTCACCGCACAGCTCGAATATTTTCGGCTTGGGACAAAATCAATGAAGCCAAAGAGCAAGACATCATCATCCAAGGTGAAGTTAAGTGCAGAACCAAAGGCGGCCTAATCGTAGACGTCTTCGGAATTGAGGCCTTCCTGCCTGGATCGCAAGTCGACGTAAAGCCAATACGCGACTTTGATGTTTACGTTGGAAAGCAAATGGATTTCAAGGTTGTCAAAATCAATCAAGAATTCAAAAACGTTGTCGTTTCTCACAAGGCGCTCATTGAGGCTGAGTTGGAAGAACAGAAACGAATCATCATCGGAGGACTTGAAAAAGGACAAGTACTCGAAGGCACCGTCAAAAACATCACCTCATACGGTGTGTTCGTTGACCTTGGCGGGATTGACGGACTGGTTCATATCACAGATATGTCATGGGGCCGAGTCAATCATCCAGAAGAATTGGTTGAATTGGATCAAAAACTCAATGTTGTTATCCTCGACTTCGATGACGACAAAAAGAGAATTGCCTTAGGGATGAAGCAACTCACGCCACATCCATGGGATTCTATGACAGAAGACTTGGTTGAAGGTGGAAGAATCAAGGGCAAGGTCGTAGTCATAGCAGACTACGGTGCATTTGTGGAAATAGCACCTGGTGTAGAAGGATTGCTTCACGTTTCGGAGATGAGTTGGTCACAACACCTGCGCAGCGCGCAAGACTTCCTGAATGTAGGTGATGATATCGAATGCGTCATCTTAAACATCGATCGAGAAGAACGTAAGATGTCCCTTGGTCTGAAGCAATTGAAACAGGATCCTTGGGCTGAGATTGACCAACGCTATCCAGTCAACTCAAAGCAGTCCGGAACGGTACGAAATTTCACCAACTTCGGATTGTTTGTTGAACTCGAAGAAGGCATTGATGGCCTTGTGCATATTTCTGACCTCAGCTGGTCGAAGAAAATCAAACATCCTTCAGAATTCTGCAGTGTGGGCGATAGCATCGATGTCGTTGTCCTTGAATTGGACAAGGAAAATCGTCGAATGAGCCTCGGGCACAAGCAACTCGAAGAAAATCCTTGGGAGGTGTTTGAAACCATCTTTGCCGTTGGGTCAAAGCATGCTGGCACAGTTGTAAAAATCGATGGTAGCCAATCCACCATTGCACTTCCTTACGGACTGGAAGGTTCCTGTAATGTAAAACACCTGACTAAAGAGGACGGAACATCAATTGCCATAGAAGAAGGAGGCGAATTTGTTGTTCTCGAGTTCAATCGCAATGCAAAGCGCATTACAGTGAGCCATACACGTACATTCGAAGAAGCACCAATCCCAGCCGCATCGCCCAAAGAGCGCAAGCCGAAAACGGGTGGTTCAGGTGGTGGTGGAAACCGAATGATGAACGAGGTGAACTCAAACGTTGAACGAAGTACATTCGGTGATCTAAGTGTTCTCTCAGCTCTAAAAGAGCAAATGGAAGATCAACCTGCTCCAGCCGATGAAACCTCAACAAAGAAGGCACCTGCCAAGAAAAAAGCAGCTACCAAAAAAGAAGAGGCTCCGGCAACGGAAGAGACTCCAGTAACAGAGGAAACTCCAGTAGCTGAGGAAGCTCCAGCAAAGAAGGCTCCAGCAAAGAAGGCTCCAGCAAAGAAGGCTCCTGCAAAAAAGGCTGCGGCTAAGAAGCCTGCTGCCAAGAAACCGGCTGCCAAGAAGGCTCCTGCAAAAAAGGCTCCTGCAAAAAAGGCAGCAGCTAAAAAAGATAAAAGTGCAGACGCGGACGAGAAGGCTTAATTCTGAATAAGTAATCTATTCCTGAAAAAGAGGAGCACGAGGTGCTCCTCTTTTTTGTTTCAAACTATCTTTGCGGGGATGGAATCACAAATTCTCATGAGCGAGGAGCTCTTTGAGCGCGTCTTGGACCGCTTAGCGCACCAATTGCTTGAGCATCATGATTTCAACAAAACGGATATTGTTGGCTTGCAGCCAAGAGGCTATGACTTGGCCAAACTTTTGAAGTCAAAATTGGAGAGTTTGCTGCCAGGCTGTACCATCAACTGTGGTGGTTTAGACACCACCTTTCACCGCGATGATTTCCGAAGAAGGGAAAAACCCATTGCCCCCCAATCAACCTCTATGCCATTTTTAGTGGAAGGTCGCAATGTGATTTTGGTGGACGATGTTTTGTTTACAGGAAGAACAATTCGAGCGGGACTTGACGCTTTGCTCACACATGGACGACCTGAAACAGTCAAGCTTCTTGTGCTTGTTGATCGAAGATTCCAGCGCGAATTGCCGATTGAACCGCAATTTATTGGGAAGTCTGTCGACAGCATCGATTGGCAATACGTAAAAGTGGAATGGAGCGAATTGGGTGAAACCTGTCGCGTAATGCTCCTCAACGAAAAGCCCGAATGAATCACCTGTCCGTAAATCACTTAACTGGAATCCGGAATCTAACGGAGAATGACTTGAATTTGATTTTTCAAGCAGCAACTGAATTCAAAGAAGTCATCAATCGCCCCATTAAAAAGGTACCTTCTCTGCGAGACTTTACAGTAGCCAACCTTTTTTTCGAAAACTCCACGCGAACAAGGCTATCCTTTGAATTGGCCGAAAAGCGATTAAGCGCAGATATTGTGAATTTTACGGCGGGCAATTCTTCAGTAAAAAAAGGAGAGACCCTCACAGATACAGTCAATAATATCTTAGCCATGAAAGTGGATATGGTTGTTATGCGCCATCCGCACCCCGGTGCGCCACAATTTCTTGCCAATAAGATCAACACTTCCGTCATCAATGCTGGAGATGGCACACATGAGCATCCTACACAAGCCCTTCTGGATGCCTTCAGCCTCAAACAACGGCACGGGGACTTAGCGGGAATGAATGTGGCGATTGTCGGCGATATTCGTCATTCACGCGTCGCAATTAGCAATATCCTCTGTCTGAAAAAGCTTGGCGCTAATGTTCGCGTATGTGGCCCGAAGACACTGATTCCAAAGCACATCGCAACGATGGGAGTGGAAGTTAGTCACAACCTGGACGCCACCTTGCAGTGGTGTGACGTTGCCAATATGCTCCGCATTCAAATGGAACGTCAGGATAAAAGTGTCCCTTATTTTCCATCATTGCGTGAATATGCAACAGAATTTGGGTTGAATAAGCAACGACTTGGCGCATTGAGCAAACCGATTACCATCATGCATCCGGGCCCAATCAACCGTGGCGTGGAAATCACGAGTGATGCTGCGGATAGCGAGCACTCAATCGTTCTAGAACAAGTTGAAAATGGGGTTGCAGTGCGCATGGCTGTGCTTTATTTGCTCGCCATGAAGAGATGACGATACCAAAGGCAGATTCTCCTATATTTACGACATACAAACGATTCATGAAATTCTCAACTGAAATCCGCGATAACATCGCAATCATCAAATCTCATGTCGAAAAGCTTGATGCGCTTCACGCACCTGATTTGAAAAGTGAGTTGGTTCAAGTTGCCAAGGAAGGCACGAGGCATATTGTTCTAGACCTTTCTGAGTCGCGTTACTGCGACAGCTCAGGCCTCAGTGCTGTCCTAATTGGAAACCGTTTATGCCGGGACGCCGAAGGTAAATTTGTATTAGCTGGCTTGCAGGCATCGGTAGAAAAACTCATCCAAATCAGTCAACTGGACCGCGTTCTCACGATCGTGCCGACCGCCTCTGAAGGTTTTGATTTTCTCGTCATGGAAATGACTGAATCGGAATTTGGAGACGACCCTAAATCCTAAACCCAACCCAGAGTCATGAAACATCTCAATCTTATCATCGGAGCAGCCATCGTTCTTTTTTCTTCAGCACAAGGATTCACGCAATGTGAGCCAGATTTCGATTTTGGTGAAGCCGAGTGGGGTGCATCTCCAGATGCAACCGCAGGTGAACAATTTGATACGGCTTACGTTTACACACCCTATGCTGACGTTTTTCATGTTCTTGTTCCAACGGATGCATCTGCTATAGATCCGCTCTTTGCACTGCCCTTGGATTCTGTTGTGCTCATGTCCACTATTCTTGTGGACACTGTGAGCCAGCAAACAATCGCACTCGAAGACATCGGCTTAGAAATCGTGTGCAACAACCTAGGAAGTTCTCCGAATCCCTGTACTTTAATATCAGGAGAGCAATACTGTGCTTCTCTAGAAGGGACTCCAACACTAGCAGGCGTCTATCAAATGACTCTCATGGTTGAAGCATACGTTACCGTATTCGGCGTGCCAGTTGCTCAACCATATGAATTCAGCGGTTACATCCTCGATGTTCTAAACATCCCTTTTGGAATCAACGATTTCAGCTCAAAAGCGTGGAATGCTTTTCCAAATCCTACCTCAGACTATTTCAACTTAACAGGACTTCCGCAAACAGGTACGTTAGTCGTGAGCGACTTGTCTGGCCGAACACTGACAGAAATGCAATTGAATTCCACCCCTGCCAATGCGCGAATAGAAACAATGGAATGGGCAAACGGGATGTACATCATACAAGTTCAATCGGAAGGAACGCGATCAGTCAAACAATTGTTGATTCAGCATTGATTAAATTGAATCCAAAAACGCATTAAAAATGGAGCCTTAAGGCTCCATTTTTGTTTTAAATTCATCCTGTGCAATTCGAACTCACTATTTTGGGTTGTGGTGCGGCAACGCCCACATTGAAACACCTCCCTACAGCACAAGCCCTCATTTGGAACGGTCAGCTATCTCTCATCGATGCTGGTGAAGGTGTTCAGATTGCCCTTCGGAAGCAGCGCATTCCCTTTCAAAAAATCGATCGAATTTATATTTCACATATGCACGGCGACCATGTTCTCGGCTTGCCAGGACTGATTGGAAGCATGAACCTATTGGGCCGAAAACGGAATCTCGTTCTCCACGGCCCTGCTAGCCTAGAATCATTTGTCCGATCGACGCTAAAATTAACAGAAACGCACCTCAAATTTGCGCTTCACTTTGAACCCAATGATCCCAATCAATCAGACGTCATTTTCAAAGAAAAAGGTGTTACAGTTTGGAGCATCCCAGTGAAGCACAGAATAGAAGCTTATGGCTATAGATTCGACTATAATGCACCGCTTCACAACATTCGAAAAGATCAAATCCAATCCTTGAATCTGCTGAGGTCTGAAATCATTCAACTGAAGAAAGGTCTAGATGTTATGCGCAAGGATGGGAGCACAGTTCTTTTCAAGGATGCATGCCATCGAAAAGCAAACCCCAAACGCTATGTGTATTCAGGGGACACTCGACCTTGCGATGCCATTCGAGATGCTGCACTGAATGCTGACATTCTATATCATGAAGCAACTTTTCTACAGGACAGACATAAAACAGCAAAAGACACAGGTCACAGCACTGCGATTGATGCTGCAAAAATCGCACTTGACTCCAAGGTGAAGAGTTTGATCATTGGTCACTTTTCAAGTCGATACCGCGATGAAGACGTATTACTTGCTGAGGCTCAGTCCGTTTTTAATCTGACCCAATTAGCGAATGAAGGGAAACATTTTTCATTTTAAACAGCTTAAATATGGACTAGATTTTAGTTGATCATTATTTAGAATAAATCTAAATACGTATTTTTGCTGAAGTATGAGCCAGCCCATTTCCATCGCCATCGCCGACAGTAGCACCGTATTCAGGTATGGTCTAAAGAGCATACTCGCATCCAAAAAACAATATGACGTAGTTGCCGAAATCCAAACTGGCGAAAATCTTGAAGTCTGGCTCAAGAAGAATGACCCGGACCTCATTGTTATCGATTGTCTAGCTTCTGGTTTTTCGATTGACACGGTACTTGCGTGTTCCCGGCTTCGCCCAGGAATCAAGCTGCTTGCAATTACGTCATCGCACAGCGGTCAGAGCATCGTCAATGCACTGCGCGCAGGCATCACCAGCTATGTCAAGAAAGACTGCTCCATGGACGAAGTACTCGAAGCAATTGAAGAAACCAGCCAAGGAGGCACTTTTTTCTGTGGGCAAATATTAGGCGCGATAAAGGCGGCGAGCATTGATGTGAGTGATCTGCAGTTAGCAGATGTCAATTGCGATCCGATATTATTGACAGCGCGTGAGATTGAAGTTTTGACGCACATATCAGAAGGAAAAACCAATACTCAAATTGCCGAACTACTGTTCTTAAGCGGACACACCGTCAATACGCACCGCAAGAATATCATGCAGAAGCTAGGTGTAAACAATACCGCATCAATGGTAATGTATGCGGTTAAATCCGGTTTTGTAAGCCCAAATCGCTTCCTCTTCACCAACAGTTAAATGAGGCCAAAACATGCCATCCTATTTGGTGGTTGAGAAGGAAAATACGACTTTTGCAAAACTCTTAATGATAGACGAAAGCCAGATGAAGATTGATACAACGCGCTCGTTTGATGTGCACCAAACTGAAACTTCTCGACTCGATCAAGTTGATTTTAATGATTTAGACTTTGGACGTGTGTTTTCCGATCACATGTTCGTAATGGAGTTTGAGGATGGAGAGTGGCAAAGAGGGTCGGTAGAGCCATATGGGCCGTTTACCATGAGCCCAGCCTCAATGGTATTTCATTATGGCCAAGCAATTTTCGAGGGGATGAAAGCTTATCGTTCAGCAGATGGTACCGTTTCTCTTTTTCGCCCAGGCAAAAACATTGAACGTTTCAACATCTCAGCCAAGAGGATGTGCATGCCGGAAGTTCCTGAAGATGTTTTCATGGAAGCCCTCGCGACACTTGTCAAATTGGATGAAGCATGGGTTCCACATGGAGATGAAGCTTCGCTTTACATCCGCCCATTCATGATCGCAACGGATTCTTTCGTGGGGGTGAGGTCCAGTGACAAGTACACCTTCAGCATTTTCACCTGTCCTGTAGGCGCTTACTACAAAGGCTCGGTAAAAGTTAAGGTGGAGCGTCATTTCACACGTGCCACTCCTGGAGGGACGGGGTATGCCAAAGCCGCTGGAAATTACGCAGGATCACTTTATCCGTCACAACTTGCACGAGAAGAGGGATACGACCAATTAATTTGGACAGACGCACTCACACACGAGTATGTTGAGGAGAGCGGAACCATGAACGCCATGTTCGTTGTCAATGGAAAACTGGTGTCGCCTCAAACGAGCGATACCATACTCAATGGAGTGACTCGAGACTCCGTCATTGCGTTGGCTAAAGACCTCGGGATTGGCGTCGAAATCAGAAAACTAAGCGTTCGGGAACTTGAGAATGGTTTAAAATCAGGAGATGTCACTGAAGCCTTTGGTGTCGGAACTGCCGCGACAATTAAATCAATAGAGGCCATCGGAATTGATGGAAAAAATTATTCCCTCGACATGACCGCGGAGTCAGGTAGCGACAGCGTCGCTTTTCGACTATCGAGTGAATTGGACGGAATTCGCCGTGGAAAGCTAAAAGATCGACACGAGTGGAATATCCCTGTCTAACGTGAATACGCCGATGAAGCCATCGGTGTGGCATCAACATGCGACCCATGTGATGAGGTCAAGCATTCTTACCTTCTTGGTCGTCGCATTCTCCACGACGCTTATAGGACAGAACCAACACCTCACCTATGGCACAGGTGCAACGCCCATGGCCCTTGGCTCTGATTACCGAGCCATGGGTTGGAATCCAGCCCACCTCACCTTAAGTCCTTTAAGTGCATCCAACTGGAAAAGCGCCATCGGTGGGCTTGAAATTGGTGTACGGTTGTCATCAAATGCACTGGATCGATCCGATTTATGGAATGGTATCCGCGACGAAAATCTTGAAACCTTCGATTGGCAAAGTGACAAATGGAGCGATTGGAAAGATTTACTCGCAAATGAGGAAATCGCTTTCAATGCTGACATTACCAATGCAGCCTCAGCAAAGCATTGGGGAAACTGGGGGCTGGCTTATGCATCAAAACAACACTTCCAAGCTGAAATATTACTCGATGTTCAGTCGGTCGAACTTCTTCTGCAAGGTGGAGCAGCCAGTTGGTTTGAACTCATTGTTACGAACCTTGGCGACACCATTCCCAATGAAGGAAATCTTGGTGACATTTCACTAAATGACATCACCAACGGAATCGACGTCGATGGCGATGCCATCTTAGGCGATATTCTGGCTAAGTCAAGGCTTGGGTTTTCATGGCATCGCTCGCACTCCGTTGGGGTGTCTAAGGCCTGGCAACTTGAGAAATTGACCCTTCACACAGGAGCATCCGGACGTTTGCTCCTTGGAAATGGTTTTTTCCAATTGAAGCAAGAAGATGGAACCCTCGACGCATTCGGAGCATTCTCGAATGGCTTCAACATACCATCATTGGCGGTTGCTGCTCAACCAATCTCTGGGCAATCTGTTCGCAATTGGGGGCCTGTGGGACAGGGTTGGGGAGCCGATTTCGGCGTTGCATTGGATTGGAATGAGAAAATATGGGCCTCTGCTGCAATCACAGACATTGGTTTTATGGAATGGCGGGGTGAGCGCTATCGTTTTGGCAATTTGTCCATTGGAAATTGGCAATCTCCATTAAGCAGCGCTGAAAATTGGATCGACATCGCCACAGCCGCTTTGGATCCCGACACGTGGTTTTCTTCCTCAGATCTTGAAGTGAGAAAAATTAAGAATGGTGCAACCTTTCACATCGGTGGTGGAATCAAATTGAATCAGCTCATTACTCTTGCTGCGGATGGATCCTTTGATAATCCTGATTTGCTCGGAAACTCTGGAACTCGACTTGGGCTATCTTTTGTATTTGAACCCGCACCATTCGTGAGAATTGATGGTGGATTAAGCAAATGGGGCGATGAAACAATTCGTTATCCACTTGGGTTAGTTTTATCAACAGGAAAAAAAGGTTTCGAATGCGGAATTCAAGCGACAGATGTTCAAGGATTATGGAGAGATTCTCAGCCCGAAATCGGTCTCAGAACGTGTCTTGTACGCTGGATTTGGTAAAGCGAACGTACTTAGTAACGGTCCTTTTTGTGCTGTCAAATGCACATCTTCAAGCGCAAAATGAACAAATGGATTCAAATACCCACCTCCCCCAAGACAATTCAGAACCAGCACTTTCGCCAGAAACAATCACCCTTGGAGCTGGTTGCTTTTGGTGTGTAGAAGCGGTCTTCGAGAGTTTAAAGGGCGTTCACAGTGCCCAATCCGGCTACATGGGTGGTCACATTAAGAACCCAGGCTACAGAGAAGTTTGCACGGGTCGGACAGGGCATGCTGAGGTCGTTCAGGTAGTATACGATGCAACGGTTCTAAGCACGAGCACACTATTGGACGTTTTCTTCTCAACGCATGACCCTACTACCCTGAACCGGCAGGGGGCAGACGCAGGAACCCAATACCGATCTGCCATATACTTTCATTCGGCGCAACAAGAAAAAGACGCCCGTGAAGCTCTGGAGAAAGCGCAAGAAGCCTGGTCGCATCCAATTGTAACTGAGGTGAAAGAGTCGTCTGAGTTCTATGTCGCTGAAGATTACCACCAAGCTTATTACGAACTCAATGATGAAGCTCCTTACTGCCGAGCCGTCATTCTGCCCAAAATGCAGAAAATGCGCTCAGGATTTCAGCATCTGCTGAAAATTAAATGAACGCATAGGATCATTCACTTTCTGCCTGTTCAATCAGCTGATCCAAGATTTGATTAATTTGCTCGAGCTCGTTTGATTTGATTTTTGTGTCCAGTCGAACTTGCTTTTTCATGTGACGGTACATGCTAGATTTTTTAATCTCAATAGCGACGTATACCGTGTACGACCCATCTTCACTCAAGTACTTTTCATTTCCGATTTGACGCATGTCCGCGAGCTTTGTGCTCGTGATTTCACGCGCTAACGTCTCAAAACGTGTCATTGCCTCGTCCAGTACAGCCCCAGTCGTGCTCTTCTGATAATCATCAGTAACTACTTCAAAGTACGTCTGAACTTGCTGAGCCAACTGCTGACGAGCTCTCATCTCTGCTTGGCTTGATGCCACGGCATCCATCATACTCGATCCCTTACCAGTTGCTCGATAAAATCGATTGTTTGACTCGTATTTCGAACCACTGAAAGGTTCCTTTACTTTTTGCCCCATTGGATTTGATGCACAGGATGCAAAGAGCAGAGCCAAAGAGAATACCACAATCTGTGTTAGCTGAAGTCGAATCGGAAATTGCATTGAAATGGAATTGATTTTCCTTCGAAGATGCGAAAGTCATGCCAAACTTCTCATTAAATTTGTCATTATCGAGATGTTTAAAGACTTCTCCACATTCTCATTCTACTCAAGCCATGGCCCGCCTCATCCCTAAGAAGCTTCGAAATAAAATAGCCTTGCGCATTTTGGGGTTCACCGCGTCGCCAGAACGAGAGAAGCAGGGGACAGCCATCAATCATGCGAAAAACCTAATTTTGGTTTACCACGGCGAGACAGAAGCCAAATACAAGTTGGTCAAGGACATCGCTCACTACCTCAAGAAAGAATTTGGTTTGAAACGTGTCATGCGATTGGCCTATCTGGATGTAGAAGAGAAGATGACACCCATTTGGCATATGCGGAAATTGGAATCTGATTTTTTTTGTCAGAGTGATTTAAACTGGTTTTCAAAGCCGGTGAAGAATGTTGAAGGCTTTGCCAATGAGCCTTATGACATCCTGATTAATCTTGACCCTGACGCTTCAATTCCACTCGATTTCTTTGTAGCTGAGTCAAAAGCGAAAATGAAAGTGAGCAATTATTCTTCACGACGGACCAAAGACTACGACATTCTGCTTCCTCCCATGGAAGGAGACAATTGGAAACAGAGGAATCATCGCATCATAAAATTCCTTTCAGAATCACCCTTGTCATGAAAGAATCTGCATCCAATGTCATTCACGGGCATGGCGTTTCGTTGATCACGCCTTTCAACGCAACCGGAGAAGTTGACTATCCTGCACTCGAAAGATTAACGACTAGCCTCATCCGTTCCAACGTCCATTTTCTTGTTGTTTTGGGTCATGCATCGGAAGCGGCTTTGCTTGATGAAGATGAACAAGTTCGGGTGATGGATTTTGTTTCAGAGATCAACAATGGAACCAAAGAACTTGTTGGAGGCGTTGCAGGCACAAGCACACGAAATGCCATGCGTCGCGTCGCGACTTTTGACCGCCGTGATTTCACTTCAATATTCTGCGGAACACCTGCACCCTTGCCCTCCTCGAATTCTGGATATATAGGCCATTATCGTTCAATTGCACAAGCGTCACCACTCCCCATTTTGATGCACCATGAACGTGCGATTGTCGGTCAATCAGAATGGGTTTTGGAGATGGCAAATGAGAAGAATGTTTCTGGTGTCATTGACGAATCAGGGAGGGTCGAACTCTTTGATCAATGGATTCAGAAACGCCCTAGCGGATTTGGCTTGTTGTCTGCTCGAGATTCGATGGCACTGCCGCTCTTCGCACTGGGCATCGATGGAGTGGTCTCAACAATTGGCAATGCATTTCCAGACGCTTTTGGTGAAATCGTCGATTTATTAGACTTCGGAGCTATGCATGAAGCACGCTTAAGACATCATGAACTGGCTTCTTTGTTGCGTGTTATGGAAATAGAGGGAAGACCAACAACGATAAAAAGCGTGCTGTCCCAACTGAATCGATGCTCACCATCCGTTCGCTTGCCAAACACACCTGTAACTGAGGCAACTCATCAGCTGATTTATAAGGCGATTGCAGAGTTGCCTGAGCATATCGGATCAAAGCTGCTCAGCCAGTTGACCTAACCTCTTAGGCGACCACGATAGCACGGCGCATCACAGCATCTACCTTGGCTTCAATGGCAGCAGAATTTAAGCCATATTTGTCCATCAACTGCGCTGGTGTTCCGCTCTCTCCGAATGAATCCTCTACAGCTACATGCTCAATGGGCACAGGATAATGGCTAGCCGCAGCTTGCGAAACCAAGGCACCAAGGCCGCCGTTGCGTTGATGTTCCTCAGCCGTTACAACGCAACCGGTTCGCTTCAAAGAGTTTATGATAGATGCAACATCCAATGGCTTAATGGTATGCACATTGAGCACCTCAGCCCGCACACCTCTATTTGACAAAGCTTGAGCAGCCTTCATTGCCTCCCAAACCAAGTGGCCTGTTGCAACAATTGTAACATCATTTCCCTCCATCAACGTTTGAATTTTTCCAATTTCAAAGGGCGCATCAGCCCGCATAAATACCGGAACCTTCGGACGTCCAAATCTCAGATAAACAGGCCCCTGCATCTCAGCGATGGCCAAGGTGGCTTGCTTTGTCTGCTCAAAATCAGCAGGGCAAATGACCGTCATGTTGGGAAGCATATTCATCATGCCAATGTCCTCAAGAATTTGGTGGGTTGCCCCATCTTCGCCCAGGGTCAAGCCAGCATGGGAAGCACAAATCTTCACGTTTTTTTCAGAATAAGCAATCGACTGACGGATTTGATCGTAGACACGTCCCGTAGAGAAGTTTGCAAATGTTCCCGTAAAAGGAATTTTACCACCAATCGTCATGCCTGCGGCAATTCCCATCATATTCGCTTCAGCAATCCCCACCTGAAAGAAGCGATCCGGAAATGCTTGTTCGAACGCATTCATTTTGAGAGAGCCGGTCAAATCAGCACAAAGTGCAACCGCATTTTTATTGCGTTTTCCGACTTCGAGTAAACCTTCGCCGAACCCACTTCGCGTATCCTTATTTACTTTAGGTTCTAGGGATTGGATGAATTGAGAATTAACCATTGATTGAGAGGTGTGTGGTGTTTCCTGAACGGATATTGAACGATTTCACAAAACTAAAGTCAAGAGACTGAGCAGAGCGTGCACGGTATACAAATGTGTAGTCACCAGGCTGAAGAAGATGCTGGCCAGTCGGAGTAGATTTTCCTGATTTCCATTGGTAAACCACTTCATGATTGGCATCCAATACCATAGCAAATCCCATGAGAAAACCATTGAGCTGGAGAACTCCTGGCTGAGGAATACTTACTGGTGATAACGAACCCTCCTGAATCGAAACGTCAGAAACCATGAGCGGGGGATGAGTAGGGAAGTACACGTCATATGAACCTTCAAGTAGATGAACTTCTTGATTGACTGAAATCACAATCAAAGGAACCGAGCTGCCGGCGGCACAGATCGTAATAGGCAATTTGCCGTAACCATTTCGCAAACCTCTTGCGAACTCGGCACGCAAAACACCTTGCCCTGCATTTTCAAAGCGTAAATGATTGTGTATTCTCGGTTGCAGCCGAACATCATTGCGACGTAGCTGCGGCACCGTATGCACGATCACATCATACGTCGGAATCGGATCGACCGGAATGGTGTCAGGGTTGCCAAATTCATTCAGCGTATGCATCCATTGCAACGAAGTAGATTCATCATGAGCATCCAAAAGGGTAATGGCAACATCCGTAACACTTGCTTCTCCGTTTCCATCAATCAAATCAACTTCGAATGAAGTGTCGTTGATGGCTTGTTCAATCACAATATCAAGGATCTCCCGGAAGGTGTCTGTGTCGGCAGCATCAAAGAAATTTCCGACACACCGAAAGGTCTCTTTATAGGTTTCGTCAATTCCGATGCCGATGATAAACGGCTTGACGATAACACCCTGTTCCTGCAATAACTTGGACACAACACAAGGATCTTCATCGCACGCTTCAATGCCATCCGTAATGAGAATGATTACTTTGCGGCTATTTAAATCCGAGAAGTCTGATGCAGCGCGCTGCAAAGAGCGAGCGATCGGAGTTGTGCCACGTGCCTGCAAACGGCCCAGCGCTTTTCGAATCAAGAGGTTATTGCCCTTCGAAAATGCAATGACAAGCTCTGTATCATCGCAGTCTTGCTGACCTTCTATGAATTTCGTTTGGTGACCGTAAACACGAAGTCCAAGTTTGAGTCCCGGAATGCCGTACAGTTCCTCCAACGACTCTGAAAGTAAACGTGTCGCGACCTCGATCTTTCGGTTGCCATCCCAAAATGCGTTCATGCTATTGGATGCGTCGAACACAAATAAAATTTCGACTGATTCGACGTTTGCAGCATCACTGGTTACCTCTTGCCCCCAAGACAGGGCAGGAAGTCCAGCCAAAAAGCAGGAGACACCAAACCATACGCATTGCACAGCACGCAAAAGGTTTCGCCTCAATATGGATGGAAGGGAGTCCAACGCGTATCTATTTCTTTCCTTAATAGTCCCCGAGGGTTTCTTCCAATTGACCCAAAGCAGCTTCAAGTTGCTCGTCATTTGGAGCAATGCCGTGCCATTTATGGGTTCCTTCCATAAAGTCAACCCCTTTTCCCATAGCCGTCTTCATCAATATAACGTTTGGCTTACCGCTACCTCGCTGCTGCTTGGCAACGGAAACCGCATTCCTCAACTCGTCAAAGTCATGACCATCGCAGAGATGCACTTGCCAGCCAAAAGCTGACCATTTCCTTTCCAAGTCTCCCAAACCCATGACTTCATCTGTTGGACCGTCGATTTGCTGGCCATTGCAATCAATAAAGCTGATTAAATTATCCACCTGATGATGAGCCGCATACATAGCCGCTTCCCAAATCTGACCTTCCTGCAATTCTCCGTCACCGTGCAGTGAAAACACAGTCGTTAACTCATCGTTCATCTTTTTGACTTGAGCAGCACCAATCGCTGCGCTTAATCCTTGCCCGAGAGAACCTGAAGCAATGCGAATACCCGGAAGCCCTTCTTCCGTAGCGGGATGTCCTTGTAAGCGGCTATTGATTTTTCGAAAAGTCTCCAACTCATGAACAGGAAAATAGCCGCGGCGGGCCAAAACACTGTACCAAACAGGGCTGATATGTCCGTTGGAAAGAAAAAATAAGTCTTCTCCGTGCCCATTCATTGCAAATGATTCCGGGGTAATTCTCATTTCTTCAAAGAACAAGAACGTGAGCAAGTCAACACATCCCAAGCTTCCGCCAGGGTGCCCTGATGATGCGCCGTGAACCATACGAACGATATCCCTTCTGACCTGGGATGCTATTTGAGGGAGAGATGCAGATGTCATAGCTTTCAAACGTGAATTTTATTAGAATCGTGCCAAAATTACCCCAGCAGATGGGCAATGTGGTGCATTTGTTAAAAAACTATGAAAACCAATTGAAGCATGTGCGATGTACTTTTGTGCAACACACCTGAAAAGAAACATCATGGCGCTTAAATGCGGAATTGTAGGACTGCCCAATGTAGGCAAATCGACCTTGTTCAACTGCCTGTCGAATGCAAAGGCCCAGAGTGCCAACTTCCCATTCTGTACGATTGAACCCAATGTCGGCGTAATCACCGTTCCAGATCCTCGACTCAACCGTCTGGCAGAAATTGTGAATCCACAGAATGTAATTCCCACCACCGTGGAAATCGTAGACATCGCAGGTTTGGTCAAAGGAGCTAGTAAGGGAGAGGGGCTTGGCAATAAATTCTTAGGCAACATTCGAGAAACCGATGCCATCCTTCATGTCTTGAGATGCTTTGAAGACGGCAATGTGGTTCACGTTGACGGAAGTGTCGATCCAATCCGAGACAAAGAGGTTATCGATATGGAACTGCAATTGAAAGATCTCGAGACCGTCGAAACGCGGGGTATGAAGGCAAAGAAAGCCGCGAAGACAGGAGAGAAGGAGGCTGTCAAGGCTGTGGCGTTCTATGACAAGTTGACTCAAGCCTTGGAATCTGGACAGTCAGCACGCGCTGTTGCATTGGAAGATTCTGAACTTTCCATGATGAACGAATTGCAATTGCTGACAGCAAAGCCCGTGATGTATGTATGCAATGTTGAAGAATCGGCTGTAATCAAAGGAAATGATCACGTGGGAAAAGTCCGGGCAATTGCGGAAAAAGAAGGTGCATCTGTCATGATCATTGGTGCGGGCATAGAAGCAGATATTGCCGAATTAGACGATGCTGAAGAACGCCAAATGTTTCTTGCCGATATCGGCTTAGAAGAACCGGGAGTAGCCAAGTTGATTCGCAAGGCCTATGATTTGCTTCACCTACAAACCTACTTTACCGCTGGCGAGAAAGAGGTGAGGGCTTGGACCTTTCCGAACGGTGCCACTGCGCCGCAAGCCGCAGGTGTCATTCACACCGATTTTCAGAAAGGATTCATTCGTGCCGAAGTCATGAAGTATGAAGATTTCGTTTCCTTCGGATCAGAATCTGCTGTTAAAGATGCGGGTAAATTGGCCATTGAAGGCAAGGAGTACGTGGTCAAGGATGGAGATATCATGCACTTTCGCTTCAACATTTGATCGATGCGTTTCACAGCCTCCTATCTCATCGTAACAAGCCTATTCATCCTTGCATCTGGCCAGTTTGCTTGTACAGCCGACACACAAATCAACACCATTCCCGACGAAGTCGCACAGAAGCTGAAACTCCAAGAACAAGCTTGGAACGCAGGCAACCTCGAAAGATTTATGGGAGAGGCTTATTGGACCAATGATGCATTGATGTTCATTGGTAGTCAAGGGCTTACATTTGGATACGACCAGACCTTAGCCAATTACCATCAAAGTTACCCTGATCCCGAAGCCATGGGTCAGCTTACTTTTAAATTGCTCCAATGGCGACAGCTTGGGGATTCACATGGTCTGCTTGTTGGAACATGGCATCTTGAGCGCGGTGGCGACCACTCCAATCTAGACGGGCACTTCAGTTTGACATGGGAACATCGCGACAATGAATGGCTCATCATTGCCGACCACAGTAGTTAAAGGTTTAAGGCATGCTCCTACTCATTCTGATAATCACAGGTGCCATTTCCTGGTGGACCTTTCAAGATTCCAATCGAAAGGACTGGCTGATGCTCAAGCCATACCTTGTTAAAAAAAACCGAGAATGGTATCGCGTTCTGACCCACGGTTTTATTCATGCTGACACAACTCATCTTTTTTTTAATCTTTTTGTTTTGTGGCAGTTCGGAGGCGCAGTTGAGAAACTCTTAAGCACTGGCCACGCCAACCCAACCATCTCATTCATAAGAGATTACACCTTTTTCATGCTATACTTTGGAGGTTTACTGTTTGCAAGTCTTCCAGCGATGTACAAGCATGCGAACAACCCAGGATACTCGAGCCTCGGCGCAAGTGGCGCTGTTAGCGCCGTGATGATGTCGTACATCCTTTGGTTTCCCACCGCAAAATTGCTGCTCTTCTTCGTCATACCAATGCCAGCTTTCGTGGCAGGGATCTTATTCTTTGCCTATGAATCATACATGAATAAGCAAGGAGGTGGGCGAATCGCCCATGATGCCCACATTTGGGGCGCACTTTACGGTGTCATCTTCACATTCGCTGCAGACTCCGAAACCTACGAGCGTCTGGTGAACGCTTTTACTTCGATTTTTTAAGGTTCAATCCGAAAATTGGTGTGCCTCATTTGGTGGCGGAATGATGCGAAACAAGTCTTCATTTTCCCGTTTCATGAAGTAATGTTCACGTGCAAACTTTTCCAGTCTTCCCGGGTTGGAAGACAGATCTTCCAATTGGGTATAAAGGGCATGAATTTCATGTTTGTAGTGAACCACTTGCCTTTCCTGAGCGATCAATGTTTGCTTGCTCCTCAGCAGATAAATTAAGTCAATATCGCTGATGAAGGTGACCCAAAACAAAGCAATTGCTCCGGTAATGAGATACCTGTTGCGCAGGGCTCCTAGCGCCTCTAGGAGGATTTTAACCTTTTGAATCATCTTGAGGAGAGTCTTCCGCATTCGCCTCTTCTTTTTCTCCTTCTTTTAGAGCCTCAGAAGTCCCTTCTGGCAAGGAAAGGAATCCACCTTTCACAACACTGATTTTCAGGGATGAACTGTCTTTTTTGTAGTCTGCCTTCAGTGAATCTCCCTCTTGAATGTTAGCGTTGATGATTTCCTCGGCAAATGGGTCTTCCAGGTGTTTTTGAATCGCTCGCTTCAACGGTCGCGCTCCATACTTCTCATCATAACCTTGGTCGACAAGGAAATCCTTCGCTTTTTCCGTGACCTCGATTCCGTAACCTAAACTTTCAATGCGTTCAACGAGCGCTTTCAGCTCCAGATCAATGATGCTATGAATGTTATCGCGATCAAGACTATTGAATACAACAACATCATCAATGCGGTTCAGGAATTCAGGACTAAACGCCCTCTTCAATGCAGTTTGTATGACTGAATCTCGATTTGCAGATTCATTTTGGACTCTCGTCGTCGTTCCGAAACCGACACCTGTTCCAAACTCAGCCAACTGCCTGGCACCAATGTTTGATGTCATGATGATGATCGTATTTCGAAAATCAATCTTTCTGCCCAAACTATCTGTCATTTGGCCATCGTCAAGAGCTTGGAGGAGCAGATTGAAAACGTCCGGATGTGCCTTTTCAATTTCATCCAAAAGAATGATGGAGTAGGGGTGACGCCGAACTTTTTCAGTGAGCTGTCCACCTTCCTCGTAGCCTACATATCCCGGAGGGGCTCCCACCAAACGGCTTATTGCAAATTTCTCCATGTATTCAGACATGTCGATACGAATCAAGGAATCCTCAGAATCAAACATGAAACGAGAGAGCACTTTCGCCAGTTGCGTTTTTCCAACACCCGTGGGACCGAGAAAAATGAATGAGCCAATCGGCTTATTGGGATCCTTCAAGCCGGCACGATTGCGTTTGATCGCTCGTGCTACACGAACGATCGCATCCTCTTGACCAATCACCTTACCCTGCAGGTCCTGATCCATCCGTGCGAGTTTGCCAGATTCCTTTTCGGCAATCCGCTTCACAGGTATTCCAGTCATCATGGCGACCACGTCGCCAACGTGCTCTACTGTGACGGTGACCCTTTTGTTCTTACTGTCTTCTTCCCATTGTATTTTGGCCTTTTCCAGGCGATCGTTCAGGGTGCGCTCTGTATCCCTCAATCGAGCTGCCTCTTCATAACGTTGAGATCGAACGACACGTACCTTTTCTTCCTTGATTTTCTCAATCTCTTCTTCAATTTGGAGAATTTCATCGGGAACAGTAATGTTATTCAAATGGACGCGAGAACCTACTTCATCCAGTGCATCAATCGCTTTGTCTGGCAGATGACGGTCTGTGATGTACCGCGCAGTCAGGTTAACGCAAGCTGCAATGGCTTCATCAGTATAGGTCACACTGTGGTGCTCTTCGTACTTGTCCTTGATATTATTCAGGATTTGCAGTGTTTCATCCAGAGAAGTTGGCTCAACCAAGACCTTTTGGAAGCGTCGCTCCAAAGCACCGTCTTTTTCAATGTGCTGGCGGTATTCGTCTAAAGTCGTTGCCCCGACGCATTGAATTTCTCCACGAGCCAACGCAGGCTTGAACATATTGGATGCGTCCAGTGAACCGCTCGCACCGCCAGCCCCCACAATTGTATGGATTTCATCGATGAATAAAATCACATCAGGTGATTTCTCCAATTCATTCATCACAGCCTTCATTCGTTCTTCGAATTGGCCTCGGTATTTGGTCCCCGCAACCAACGATGCGACATCCAACGTGACAATCCTTTTGTTGAACAGAACACGGCTCACTTTCTTTTCAATAATTCTCAGCGCCAAGCCTTCCGCGATGGCACTTTTACCGACTCCTGGCTCCCCAATTAGAATCGGGTTATTCTTTTTGCGACGAGAAAGTATCTGCGAAACACGTTCAATTTCTTTTTGACGACCTACGATAGCATCAAGGCGGCCTTCCTCTGCCATTTTGGTCAGGTCACGACCAAAATTGTCAAGTACAGGCGTTTTACTTTTTGGATCTGCCTTCCGGTTACCAGGACCTGAATTCGAACCACCCAAGTTTTCCGCACTTGGCTCTTCATCCGATTCGTAATCGGAAGACTCAGCTCGAGGAGCGGAGCTGGCGTGCCCCTCTTCTTGAATGATGCTTTCATACTCTTCCTTGGCCACCTCATAATCGATGTTGAAAGAGGACAAGGCTTTGGTCGCGACGTTGTCTTCATCTTTTAAAATGCTGAGCAATAGGTGCTCAGTTCCAATCAGATTGGATTTAAAAATCTTGGCTTCTAGGTAAGTGATTTTCAAAATCTTCTCAGCCTGTTTTACCAGTGGGATATTTCCTGCGCCAATCGCTTTGCCTGTTGTTGGACGAATGCTACTCTCCATGACTTTTCGCAGCTTTTGCAAATCCACATTCAAGCCTTCTAAAATCCGAACCGCTGTCCCTTCCCCTTCGCGGATAATACCAAGCAACAAATGCTCAACGCCTATGTAGTTGTGTCCCAAACGAAGAGCCTCCTCACGGCTGAAAGTGATTACGTCTTTGACCCGAGGTGAAAATTTTGCATCCATGCTTTCAAGTTTCTATCTAAATCGTGCTTTTGACAGCGCATGATTCTCCGCAATTTTCATGTGTCGGATCAATCATGCGATTCATCTGCCGCTTGTTCGAATCTAAAACTACAACCCCCCTGCATGAAACAACCGGTGAACCGTAAGGTTTATCCACATCGGAATGAGGAGATTTGTGAGTAATTGTAAGGTCATAAGGCCGTGTTGACCGTGTATGAAAGCGTATTTTCGTGTGCACGTGAAAATTAGCGATTCCGCTTAGAACACCCATACTACGATACGATGGCAGAAGGAGAAAAGATCGTCCAGATCAACATAGCAGAAGAAATGAAATCCGCTTACATCGATTACTCGATGTCGGTCATCGTCTCCCGGGCGTTGCCAGATGCAAGAGATGGACTAAAACCCGTCCACCGTCGAGTATTGTACGGTATGCTCGACCTCGGAGTGCTTTCAAACAGAGCTTACAAAAAAAGCGCCAGAATTGTGGGAGAAGTGTTGGGCAAGTATCACCCCCACGGTGACAGCTCAGTCTACGATACCATGGTTCGTATGGCGCAAGATTGGTCGTTGAGGTACCCCATGGTTGATGGGCAAGGAAACTTTGGCTCAATTGACGGAGACAATCCAGCAGCGATGCGATATACAGAGGCCCGACTTCGCAAAGTTGCCGAAGAGATGCTCGATGACTTGGATAAAGATACCGTTGAGTTCCGACCAAATTTTGACGAAAGCTTGAAGGAGCCTACCGTTCTTCCTGCAAAACTGCCAAATTTATTGGTCAATGGAGCTTCTGGCATCGCTGTAGGTATGGCAACAAATATGCCACCACACAACCTCACAGAAGTGGTCAATGGCACAATCGCATACATCGAAAACAACGACATCACCATCGAAGAACTGATGGAGCACGTCAAAGCTCCTGATTTCCCAACCGGTGGAATCATCCATGGCGTGGAAGGTGTGCATGATGCCTTCCACACAGGCCGGGGAAAGGTTGTTGTCCGTGGTCGAGCGCGCATCGAAGAGACAAAAACCGGACGCGAAGTGATCATTGTAGAGGAAATCCCCTACATGGTAAACAAAGCGGATATGGTGCGCAAGACGGCAGAGCTTGTGAACGAAAAACGCATCGAAGGAATCTCAGAAATTCGAGATGAATCAGACCGTAAAGGGATGCGTGTTGTGTATGAAATAAAACGCGATGCGATGGCTAGCGTTGTTCTAAACAAGCTGTACAAATACACAGCGCTTCAGAGTTCATTCTCAGTGAACAATATCTGCTTGGTGAAGGGGCGCCCTCAGTTACTCAACTTAAAGGGGCTCATCTCTAATTTTGTCGAGCATCGCCATGAAGTGGTTACGCGTCGCACACAATATGAGTTGCGCAAAGCACAAGAACGGGCACACATCTTGCAAGGCCTGATCATTGCGATCGACAATCTCGATGCTGTCATCGCACTCATTCGAGCGAGCGCAACTCCTGAAGAGGCTCGGAATGGTCTTATGAGCAAGTTTGAATTGTCCGAGCTGCAAGCCAAAGCAATTCTTGATATGCGGCTTCAAAAACTGACAGGTCTCGAGCGCGACAAACTTCGCGCAGAATTCGATGCTTTGATGGCTACCATCGAAGACCTTGAAGATATTCTGGCTCGAGTAGAGCGTCGAATGCAAATCGTCACAAGCGAATTGGTAGACGTCAAAGAACGTTTCGGCGATGAGCGCCGCAGCGACATTGAGTTCAGCAGTGCTGATGTTCGAATGGAAGATTTGATTGCGGATGAACAAGTCATTGTGAGCATAAGCCATGCCGGATACATCAAACGAACTCGACTCGCAGATTACCGATCCCAAAGCAGGGGAGGTGTCGGATCAAAAGGTGCGACCACACGAGATGAAGATTTCGTAGAAAACATTTTCGCGGCAACAAACCACAATTGGCTACTGATTTTCACAGCCAAAGGCCGCTGCTTCTGGATTCGAATTTACGAATTACCGGAAGGCTCAAAGACATCGAAAGGTCGGGCGATTCAAAATCTGATTCAAATTGAGCCAGATGATAAAATTCTAACGTACATCCCAGTGATTGACCTCAAGGATGAGGATTACGCCAACAACAATTTCGTTGTGCTGGCCACCCGCAGGGGATTGATTAAGAAGACAACCCTAGCCGCATACTCACGTCCGAGGTCCAACGGAATCAACGCAATCACCATTCGGGAAGGCGATGAACTTCTGACCGCACGACTCACCACCGGAGACAACGAAATCATCATTGGCAAGAAGTCAGGAAAGGCCATCCGTTTCCATGAAAGCACTGCACGAGCTGTAGGAAGAACGGCAATGGGAGTAAAAGGTGTGACTTTAGAAGGGCCTGATGACGAGGTGATCGGTATGGTCTGCGTTCGCGGATTGGACTCTGAAATTCTGGTCGTCTCAGAAAATGGCTACGGAAAACGTTCTGCTGTTGAAGACTATAGAATAACCAATCGAGGTGGAAAAGGAGTTAAAAC
>DCPZ01000070.1:0-8740 GCA_002323795.1 Flavobacteriales bacterium UBA1531
GCAACCGATGAAAACTGCATCTACCCAGCTAACGGGTATGACTGCGAAGGACAATGCCTCGTAGATACAGACCAAGACGGAATCTGTGATACCGAAGAGGTACTCGGCTGCACCATCGAATATGCCTGCAACTACAATCCCGATGCCACGGAGCAGGACGATGAATCGTGCTTCTACGCCACAGCAGTATTCGATTGCGATGGAAACTGCCAAGTCGATGATAATGCTAATGGGGTCTGCGACCAATTGGAAGACGACTTCATCAATCTATGTGGTGAAGGCACAATCTGGGACCCCGCAAGCGGACAATGCATCGCATTGCTCGATGACTGCCCTTACGATCTGAATGGAGATGGCATGGTCCAGTTGCAAGATCTCATGGACTTCTTGTTGTACTACGGAACAACTTGTCAATCTGACGAGGATTCAACCGACAATGGTCCTGGCACTTCCGAATTCACCTGCGGTGATTCATATGATTATTTCGGACACGAATACCCTACAGTGCAAATAGGAAATCAGTGCTGGTTCGCTGAAAACTTGAGAAATGAGGTGTTTTCCAATGGAGATTCAATCCCATTGGCGACCTCTGAAGCTCCGCTGCATACTCAAGGAGCATCAGCAAGGGTTGCTTACGACTATTCTACCGAAGAAATTGGAGCTGAAGGCTGGATTTACAATGGATTCGTTGCCATCGACTCAAGAGGAGTCTGTCCTGCTGGCTGGGACATTCCAGAAGATGACGATTTCAAAGATCTCGAAACCTGGCTCGGAATGAGCAATGAACAAGCCAACGAATCAGGCTGGCGTGGCACGAACCAAGCTACTCAACTGAAATCGAGCATTTCAGATTCGCCCGCTTGGAATGGAACGAATGCAACCGGATTCAGTGCAATTCCTTGCGGCGTTCATTATGCCGCTTTTCAAGGAGGTTCAAGCACCGTGCATTTATGGTGCAAAGATGGTTTGGGATGGAATTCCGACAACTACTATCGGGCCATCGAAACGGGCGGTGGTGTTTTTCGCGCAACGCACAACATTGCGGATGGACATTCTTTGCGCTGCTTGCAGAAAGAATAAAACTTCGAAAAACAGATGCAACGATTTCCTCGATGACTGAATTCATCAACGACAACACAATCATGAACAAAGGCACCCTTGAGCGGGTGCTTTTTTCGTTCATGTGCAGCTATTTCGATGCAGCTATTGAACAACATGTATAAGAGCATCGACAGCATCTAGAGTCGATCAATGCTCAGGAAAGTGAATGGCAAATGAAGACAACTTGCGTTGAGCACAGGTCAATCAGATTTGCTTGTGAGGCACAATGACCGAACAACGCATTCATCGTTGCGACCAACATTCATGTCCAAATGCTCCCCGCTGATTCCAATTTAAGCCATGATAGGTGATCTGTATTGGAGGCACTGATGCTCTTCAACCTCATCGCGTCAATTCTCTAAGCCGCTGACACCTCAAATAATCATTCTGTCTTGCGGCTGCTTCAAGGAAGCGGAAAGTCTTTCCAAAAAATTCGAGCCATCACCGCACCTTGTGCATTTCTTTCGAATTATTCTCACAGAAAAACCCGATGCAGTCAGTTCTGATGCTGATTGGATTTTATGCTGGGATTAGTGTGTCTCTTACCGAGTAGAGAAAAAAAAGGTCCACCCAGAGCGGCAGACCTTTGAAAGGGAGATTCGACGCTGGGATTCAACGTTGAGCACCTAAATATTCGGATTGGTACTACGTTAGTCCTTGCGGCGAAACATTAAGTTACGAAAAAAAATCCTCTTTTTCCAACATTTCAGTCTTTTTCATTTGCGTTTTCAATCGCATGCAAATCCGTAATCATTGAGGAGCATGAGCAGGTCGCCTGTTCCTACAACATCATCTCCATTGAGATCACCCGGGCAGGAAGAGTCTTCAACACAGAGCTGCAAACTCTCCACCCAAACGGTGCCTTCACCGCAGTAGTCGGCTCCAATGCATTGGGCCAATCCTGCAAGCACACCTTCTGTGTACCCCTCGAAATCTGCATTTGAAATCAAATCATCAATCTCATCGCAGATTCCATTGCCATCGATATCATTCAAGCAATGACCATCACAGCCGTAGTATTCTCCAGCGATGTAACAATCGCCTTCGTCTGTGGCACTTGAGTCGTAGTTGCAGGCCAACTGATTCGTACAACCTACTACCTCATCGGAATCACAGATTTGATCTCCATCCGCATCATTATCCAAAACCGTACCTGAGCCATCCGTAGCTCCAGAGCAACTTTCGCAGCCTACTGGGAAAACACAGCTGACCCCTGGATCGGTGGCAGAGGCATTGTAATTGCAGGCCGAAGACTCCTGACAACCAGGAATTTCATCAGCATTGCAAACACCATCATTGTCATCATCATTCGCCAACACTGTCCCCGTTCCATCCGTAGCACCTGAGCAACTCTCGCAGCCCAAAGCATAAATGCAACTTCCATCTTCATCGGTAGCAGAACCATTGTAATTGCAAGCATCGCTGTTTTGACAGCCCGGAACCTCATCGGCGTCGCAAACGCCATCTTCATCGGCGTCGTTTCCTGAAACCGTTCCTGTGCCATCTGTGGCGTTGCCACTGCATTCAGCGCAGCTACCCAGGGCATACTGGCAAGAAACACCTCCATCCGTTGCGGATGCATTGAAGTTGCACGCAAGTGGATCTTGGCAACCCGAAATCTCATCCAAGTCACAGATGCCATCATTGTCCGAATCGTTATCAATCACCGTGCCCGATCCATCCGTTTCTCCGGAGCAAGTCTCGCAAATGCCGTCAACGAAAACACATGAACCGGCATCCGTGGCAGCCGCATCAAAATTGCATGCCGTTGCATCCTGACAACCGACCACTTCATCCAAATCACAGACTTCGTCATTGTCCGAATCGTTATCGATCACTGTGCCCGTGCCGTCCGTTTCTCCAGAGCAAGTCTCGCAAATTCCGTCAGGCAAAACACAATCTCCTGCATCAGTCGCTTCTGCGTTGTAGTTGCATGCGGCTGCATTCTGACAACCTACGATCTCGTCCACATCACAAACTGAATCATCGTCAGAATCGTTGTCAACGATTGTTCCGGTGCCGTCGGTCTCTCCAGAACAGGTTTCACAGACGTCGTCGGGGAATTCACAAGTGCCGGCGTCAGTCGCCAGCGCATTGTAATTGCAGGCTGCAGCATCCTGACAACCAACCACTTCATCCAAATCACAAACGGTATCATCATCTGAATCATTGTCAACGACCGTTCCCGTACCGTCCGTTTCTCCAGAGCAAGCCTCACAGATTCCATCCGGGAACACACAACTGCCTGCATCCGTAGCTGCAGTGTTGAAATTGCATGCCGTCACGTCCTGACAACCCACCACCTCATCAGCGTCACAAACTTCATCATCATCTGAGTCATTGTCAACGACCGATCCCGTGCCGTCGGAAGCACCAGAGCAAGTATTACATCCTACTGCAAAAACACAATCGACGCCTGTCGCTGTTGCTGACGCATCAAAATTGCACGCACTTGAGTCCATGCAACCCGGAATGTTCGGAATGCATCCTCCGTCATCGTAGAGCGCTCCATCATCGTAATTGAGAGCTTCTGAATCCATGCAGCCACAATCTTGGTAATTTGACACCATTGCTCCGTCCCAATCGGCAGCGGAGAATGTTCCTTCTCCGTCGAATGCAAAGTGAACCGCATTGAAGACGCCAGCCTCGTAAATTCCATTTTGAATGATTTGCACCGAGAATTCCCCGGAAATTTGACCTTCAGAAGTGATTTGAGCCATCAAAACACGGCCATCATCTCCACCCAAGGCTGGATAGTTGGCGTCGCAACTGCCTCCATCCACTCCGGGAGGCAATGTGCAATTTCGTGTGTTGAAGATGGAAAAACCGCCGGCATCATTCACCAAAATGTCATTGCCCGCATTGAAGTTGGACCAAAAGGTTCCCAAAGCATCTGCTGAAGCAATGTTCAAATCAGGATTGGCCGCATCTGCACCAAAGGTGAACCAGCTATCAAAAGCAACGTTCGGGAATACCGCAAGAATCGCCGGCATCAATTCCGTACCGAATTGTGCATTGTAGTTCGCATCGTTGTACCAATTTGGCGTGGATGTCGAAGTCAGTGCAAATGCATGCTCAGTGCCTTCTCCATAAATAGCACTCAAGTAATCATTGGGGTGATCCATGTTCACATACAGTCGGTATGTGGTGTGCCCTGCGATGCTATCGATGGCGTACTCCTCAACGGTCAAGCTGTAGGGGGAAAGTCCTGTTAAAGAACTGCAGCCGCAATACTGGCATGAATCATCTGAATCTGTGGCGAGTGGATTGTAGTTGCAAGCAGTAATGTCCTGACATCCCGCTATCTCATCAACATCGCAAATCAAATCATTATCTGTATCACCGTCAACCACGACACCGGTGCCATTGGTTTCTCCAGAGCAGAAATCACATCCGGAAGCATAAGTGCAAGCGGCACCATCTGTCGCCGCCGCATTGTAATTGCACGCGGTCACATCTTCACAGCCGACCACCTCATCGTTATCGCAAACCTCATCATCATCAGCGTCATTGTCGACCACAGTGCCTGAACCATCAGTCTCACCTGAACAAGAATCACATATGCCATCTGAGTAATTACACGCGCCAGCGTCTGTCGCTGAGGCATTGTAATTGCAAGCTGTACTATCCTGGCAGCCAACAACTTCAGCGCTGTTGCAAACACCATCCTCGTCATCGTCATTGGCATTTGTACTGCCCGTGCCATCGGTCTCGCCTGTGCATGTTTCACAACCCGTGGCATAAACGCAGATGTCTGCGCTATCCGTTGCATTCTCGTTGTAGTTGCAAGCGGCATTGTCCTGACAACCTGCAATTTCCAGCTCATCACAAACGCCATCATCATCAGCGTCCGATAAGCATTCCTCCGCACAGTCGTAGTAAGCGTTCGGAAATTCACATGAACCGTTGTCTGCGGTCGCTAAACCATAGTAGTTGCATGCATTTACATCGGTACAGCCTTCTATTACTGGCGACCCCATTGATTCACCGTCGTATGTCTGTGTGAGAATAACCTTCGTGTTTTCATCGCCGTGCACCCAAATCTCGGCATTCAAGGTCCAGCTGATCGACCCTTCGGAAGTAATCTGCATCACCACGGATTTGCAGTCTTCGCCCGCAAAACCGTTGGTCGCGGATGTGCTCGGCAAATACCATGATCCGGCGCTAGACGCATCGTCCATGCTGATATCAATTGGACCCGAATTTCCACTGTAAACGGTCTCAATTTGGAAATTATCGCTCCACGGATTCGCAACCGATTCTTCAATGGTCACGTCCGACTCACTGTCGATGAATGATTGTGCACATGTCAACCCAATTCCCACCCAGGAATCATTGGTATATGTATTCGAGTTCATCCAAGACGGATCGTAGCATGGGCTTGAACCTGCCGTCGCACCACCAATGAAATCATTGTACATGCCCTGCGGCACGTTAATCGAGGCATTCAAATCAGCAGACCCATAGACTTTGTGAATGAAATCATCCTCGTACAGCGTATTCACCGACACGAGATGTTTGATGTAACCTGTCAAGTCAAAATCTCCAGCCGCGGGAAAAACGAAAAGTGGACTAGAATATTGACTGAATTCGTATTGATCGATGACAAGAGCCGGCGAACTCTCCATTGTTGCTTCTGCAGTTGACACCTCTTCTGAGAATGGTCCATTGGCGTATGAGAGAGAGCTTAGGCAGCTGAGGAGGGCCAAGACGACCAAGAATCCAAAGCGCGCCGATTTGGTTGAGGCAGCGTTGCAAGACATGATAATGGTAAAGCGATTTGCACTAAAATACAAAACAAATTCCCATTAAAAGAATTTTTAATAATATCAATATGCAAATTATTGAGATTCGACGATTATATACAGCAATCTCACTGAGCACAAATCCATTCCAAACACTGCTCCATGCCATGGCGATGGTCCGCTCTTAAATCAAGAGATGTAATCCGGTAGCCATCAGAACGAAGTGGCCGCGTTGGCGCAATTTGAACCCACGATTGGCCTCCATTTCCGGATTCCTCTTCCAGCACTTCCGCCAAAGAATTGTACATCACATGCCACTTCTCAAAAAGTCCAGAAACCGCATGATTATCCCGAAACCAATAGGATGCAAACCAATCCAACGTATCCCGCTCGACTCGTTCGGACTGCGGACGCGTCCGAACAACCAAAATATTTGAGCAGCCAGTTGCAAGAGCAGCCCTCAGTGGTATGGGATCAGAATACCCTCCATCAAACATCCATTTCCCATCCAATTTCACCTTTCCGCGAGTAATCATTGGCAATGTGCTCGATGCGAGGACAGCGCGAATCCAATTCTCACGCTTTGGTTTGATGTAATGTGGTTCACCCGTTTCAAAATCAGTGGTCACAACGTGCACATGTTTGTCGGCAATGAATCGATTTGCTGCTTCCCAATCGATTGGTGATGTCTCGCTCACAACTTTGGCCAGGTGAGCAAGGTTCATCAAGCCCTCGTCCGACATGACCGAGCCAAACGAAATGAACTTACCATCCTCGACGAGTTGCTCAGACAGCTCAATAAAATGACCCCGCTGCCCCGAAAGAAAAGAGGTCATCGCCATGGAACCTGCACTCACGCCGAAATAGTGACGGAATGGGCGATAATCGAGGGCCGCAAACGTATCCAACACACCTGCTGTAAATGCGCAGCGCAGACTCCCACCTTCAAGGACCAACGCATCATAATCTGGCAGTTTTCTCATCTCTTAGAAGATACGAAAAAACATTCGATTCAGCGAATCAGCAACGGCAGTGAGCAATTATGCTTTCGCCTCACCCAATACAATCCAGGAATCGCCGGTGCTTGGAATGAAGACGAACCAGCAGGCATTCTTCGAACCTCCTGTCCTACAGCATTCAGCAATGAAATCTGTCGGCTCCATTCTAAATGGTCTCCACCGATATAGACCGTTTCGTTCATCCGTGCAGGATTTGGATAAATGGTCATGCTAGACGAACTAAGTTTGGGCTGCTGCATTCCACTTACATCACAATCACCACCGTACAAATCCAAGGTGAATGTGGAATCCAATGATGCTGTGCTTGCATCCAGAGTGTGAGACCAATGCTGCAACCAAGATGAATGAGAAGCGTCTGAAAGGGAAACCGTCAAATAGTCCGCGCTTCCTGCCGATACATCAAGCGTCATACATTCGAATTGACTAAGACACAATGAGTCCGATTGGATCCAAAAATTGTTGGAGGCCTCGGTTGACCAATCGGCATTGAATAGCACGTTTTCCGATCCGTCGAGTAAATCCAGTTCCACCTCGACTCCAGCTCCTTCAACATATCCAAAAACGGTGCAAAAAACAGGAAAGCATCCCTCGTCTCCTGTGCCCGTCCACTCCAATTCTCTTGGCACAAATTCCAATGGATAAGAACACATCAATGTGTCGTCAAATCCAACCCACAACTCCAAAAATACCGGCATGGAAGCGGGATCATCCTGCCAAGGATTGATCAATTCGATGACATGATGAGACCAGTCTGCAATCCCAAAATACATCACTTCTTCTGCGCCCAAAAGTATTCCCGACTCATCCAACATATGCCAGCTCGGGTAGCTATAAATTTCTTCAAAATCGGTGTTTCGACACAAAACATGCACCAACGAAGAGTTGAAGGGATCCAACCAAAGGCCTTCAACCAAAAGTCCCGGACAATCTTGCGATTGCGCAGGCAATTGCACAAACAACATGCAGACAAGCGTTACAAGGAACTGCACCTTCCTCATTGAACCATCGATATTTGAGAAGAGGAGATTTTTCATTTCCAAAATGTACGACAAGTCGGAAGGCCACAATATTAGTTGGAATTTGGCAAGAACTGCGCTCGCTTTTCTAGGCACATATTCAGCTTCATGATCAAATCACTGCGCTCTTGCTAGCCTCTAAAAAAAATCTAAACCTCAGAAAAATTTATCAACCTGAGGATCAACAAGGTATTCCTCACCTTATGCCGTTGCTCCGAACCTTCTTCATTCGCAATCCTTTCACTCCTTGAATTGACATCTCATCTGTAAACGTTCGAAAAACCCATAAGTCTTCCTGATGCAGCAAATTATCATAACCCAATTCCAAGACTTTCAAACTCGAATTTCCTGTAGAATCGATGACGTCAATCGCCAATTGTACCAGGCCAATTTCGAGGCCAATGTTTTGATCGTCGCGTGGATCGATCTTGACGAACACATCGAGTTTTTTTCGTGACGAATTATTATCCTTAAAAACGACTAATTCATCCACGAACATTCCAGGGGTCTTTACATTTTTGAGCAAATATCGTACGCTTGGATTTGATTCTTTGGCAGAAAAAAAACTCAGGTAACCTTCTTCGGACTCGAAAAGACTGTGCCATTTCCCATTGCCATTATTGCCCGGTCTTTTTAGATTTAGAAATTCTTGATTAAGAGCCTTCGAAAGAATATTTGTTGCAAGCATCGAACCGCGCAAAGTCATATGCTGATTGGGATGTCTTATTTCTTGAAAGAACTCTGGATTATCACTTATTGTCATATGCTGCAAGTCGAAAAAGGGGACTTCCATCGGCGTGATCAATTCCTTTAATAGCTGAGAGCGAGCCAAATCCAAATCCGATTCAAAATGTTTTTC
>DCPZ01000070.1:9033-14657 GCA_002323795.1 Flavobacteriales bacterium UBA1531
CAAATCCAAGTCCGATTCAAAATGTTTTTTGTACCGAGGTAGTGCGACAAAAGCAACTTGAATGCCTTTCGATTTGGCCAATTCAACGATGCGTCTCGCATACCACTCGTTTTCTGGCGAAATCGTTATATGCTCAGGCTTGATAACACCTCCAAGGCTGTCATACAGTGCGATTCCACGCGAAGAGATTCCAGATGTAAACTTCGCGTATTGACCCAAGAACAAGCGTTGCGATGATGGAGCAACCACATGCTTTTTCATCAAAATATTTTTTTTGATCATCTCAGGATTATCCATCACCAAATGGTGATTCAAAAGAGTTGGACTAAAGGCGTACATGAGATTGTCAAATTTGATCAAGTCAAGAGTTGATTCCCAATTGCGATCGAAACTAGGACGCGCTCGCGCAGATCTGATCGACGAGAGGAGTGTTTCCGAGAGGCCTGCATTTGTCTCTTTACTATTCATCAACGACGTTTCGATCAGAATCAATTGCGGAGAACACAGGGATAAGGCTTCCAATAAATTCCAATAAGCATCTCTCATGATGATGCCATTATTTGCGAGCACAAAAGAGGTCATCCCCGTTGATGCGCTCAGCTGTTTAGGAAGAATTCCTGTGTAAGCTTGCGAATTGCCAAGAATTAGGAGATCGACATCAACGGAATCCTTCATTGACTCAAGGCTAATCCATCGTTGTTCATTGTGATCAGAACTGCGAGTATCGAATATACCGCGTCGATCCAACCCTAAGATGGTGCCCGCTATGAGGATGAATCCAAAAAAGAATTCTGCGAAGAAGAGCAGAATACTGCGCTTAGGAATGAGTAAATGATCCATCAAGTTAAAATTGAAAATAGATGAATTGCTTATCTAAGACATAAACACCATAGGACCCAAGGATCACTGTCGCCATGACGAGGACATAAGCTACTAGCCAACGCTTCAAGCCCGGGCCTTCATAAAAACGTTCGATTAGCTTTCCACGATACTCCTGCCATGCTTCAAATGACAGTAAACCAATCACCAAAAACCAACCGAAAATCCATTCATTATCGGAGAAGAGCAACTGATGGTTCATGCCCATCGCTGCATCGGACCAATTGAATAGTCCCGCATACATTACTCCCGCTGCATTTAAATCTGGAGCTCGAAACAACACGAGCGCTCCATACATGAAAATGGTAGTGAAACCGGTGCGTAAGATGCGGGAAATCGGATTGGGAAGTTGATTCAAGGGGCGAATTACAAAAGGTTCAAAGAGCAGAAGAAATCCGCCATTCACCAACCCCCAGAGCACAAATGTCCAAGAAGCTCCATGCCAAAGCCCTGTGATAAAAAAAACAATCATCACATTGAGCGCTCTTCGCCGCTTTCCGTTGGGGAGTTTACGAAGCGGCAACATGATATAATCTCGGAACCAAGTGGTTAATGAAATATGCCAACGAGCCCACAAATCAGCAAATCCATTTGCCAATAAGGGTCGCACAAAATTTGTGCTCAATTTGAAACCAAGCATCCTAGCCAGACCAATAGCAATTTCCGAATAGGCAGAGAAGTCAACGTACAATTGCAACGTAAAGAAAACAATTGCAGTAATTGCTATTGGACCTGAAATGTCAGCGCCAGGAAGCATGTACGCTTCATTCACATATAAGGCAAGGCGATCAGCAATGACGATTTTTTTGAAAAGCCCCCATAGAACCAATAGCAATCCACTCTTGACCGCCTTCTCATTGAATTTGTGGTGATTTTCAAATTGTGGAAGCAACAACTTTGCACGCTCAATAGGCCCGGCAACCAACTGCGGAAAAAATGCGACAAAGGCAAAAAACGAGATAGGATTGCTCACGGGCTTGAGCTGACCTCGATAAATGTCAATGGTATAGCTCAATGTTTGAAACGTGTAAAAACTTATTCCAACGGGCAAAATCCATTGAAGCCTTAAATCGAAAGCGTTCAAGCCAAAGAGCTGCAATGCAACATCGGCAGATTCCAAGAAAAAATTAAAATATTTGAATGCCCCAAGCATTCCGAGATTCGTCAACAAACTTAAGCCGAGCCAAATCTTGCGCTGTCTTCGATCCTTTTCTTCCTCTCCGAGTTTGAGGCCCACCACAAAATCAACTCCAGAACTTATGACGATGAGGCTTAAAAATCGCCAATCCCACCATCCATAGAAAAGATAACTCACGCAAAGAATGAATGAATTTCGAGTGTTCAAGCGTTTTGGATGATTCAAGAAGAACCAATAAAAAACCAAAACAAATAGCATGAACACAGCAAATGTGGCTGAATTAAACTGCATCTTTTTAGAAACGGTCAAATCCTCAATTTGGTTACACCAATCAGCAAAATAAATTTAGGAGCGATCTAAAAAGGTAACATTCTGTGGTAAAAATCGTATATTAACAAGAAGACAAAATTTAATGAAATGGAAGTAACCCGGCAACCTATTCGATTTAGCCTTTCTGCACTCGTTCTCCTACTTATGATCGGAATGTTTGCTCTACTGCCCCTGCAATTGACAGTTCTGTCCATGTACATCTTTGGATACACGCATTACCTACTTGCCATCCACTATTCTAAAAGAGGAATCGCACAGGCATGGAGTAAAAAGAGATCAAAATGGCTTCTGATATCCATTCTGCCTCTTGTGTTCATACCATATTTAAACGAGTCTCTGATTGTGCCAAGTCTTGTTATTTACTTTGGAATTCATCATGTAATGAGCGAGGTGTATTTTGATGCCAAGAACCATTCGAAACAATTAAGAACAACCCATTGGTGGGCTTTGATCGGTAGCTATTTCGCCATCACCGGGCACCATGTTCCATGGGTTGCAAACCTCAGCTCAATTGGTTGGATTGTGAATATAGTTGCGACCCTTGCCTTTCTATACGTTTGGCGAAAAGAAGGAACGCTTGCCTTCAAAACAATGGTTTACACGTGCCCTTGGATTATTTTTGGACCTGCTGTGGCCCTCATCGGAGAATACATCTATTTAGATTGGAGATTTCTTATCAATTGGCACTTCTTTTTCTGGCTTTTCATTCCATACCTCAGGAGTGGAATGTTTAATCGAAGTCAGATACGGACGTATTGGAAGCAAAACATCCTCTTAATTGCTCTGTTTTCATTTCTCTTTTTCATTTCGTTGCCTACGGGAAATTTTGACGTCATTGGTTGGGAACCTGTTGGGATGAAAATTCTTACGAAATTTTTTCTAGCGTGGTCTTTCTTACACATCAGTTGGAGCTTTATAATCTCCGGAGGAAACCCCAACTGGTTGAAAAGTTGGATTGCCTCAGGAAGGTGAATGGCCGCAGAAGAATCTGAAAATTGAAGAAAGTCTAAATGTCGATAGGAGGGCATCCAAAAGGTTGTATCAATCCGCTGGAATCAAACAAAGACATTGGCTTCTTTTTTCGGGTAACAAATACGAGTTGGCTCAACCATCGCCCAGCGCGTGATTGGTTTCAATATCCTGTTCGAAATTGATTTCCTCGGAGGTGCCAAATCCCTGCTCGAAACCTCTCCTTCAAGCGATAACTTCCTTATTGTCTTTGAACAACTTTTTGACGTTAAAAACTACATCGATTATTTTGTTTTTTTGAAACATATATCCAAAATTGGGATTGGTTGGGATTGGCTAACGAATTGAACAACGTCAAAACATTCCGAACAGCACCTGATCAACCTTGGCGCTACCTCTTATATGATACAGATGGCGGCTTTGGGAGGTTTGATGGCAAAAACCGAAACTTTATCGACTTTGCCCGTAATCCCAACTTTCCATCTGTGCACAGTAAAAGCTGAAGTTTACGCATAAAAAAAGCCCGTATCGTTGTGATACAGGCTTTCTCTTGGTGACCGTGTAGGGATTCGAACCCCAAACCTCCTCATCCGTAGTGAGGTGCTCTATCCAGTTGAGCTACACAGCCGGTTTTCCTCCTCGGCGGGGGGCAAAGATACCAACTCCCTTCAATCCACCAAACGGAATCAAGGAATTATCCAAAGAAACAGCTTAAGGGTTGATTCAGTATTCAAACCTTAGCGACCCATGGCTTTTTTATCAGTCTTCGACAAGCCATCTTCATGCAGCATGATTCCAATGGTGTGATGCCGGAAATAAGACATCGAAACAAATTGACGGCCACCGAATGCATTGCCCTGGCCCCAAGAATTCTTGATGATGAAGTAAGTGCGGCCTTGGGCATCTTTTGCGAGTCCCACAATGTGCATGAGATGATCGTCCGTGTTTTCCTGAGAATCAAAAGCCGATTGACGCATTGCTTGACTCACTGAAAGTTCGTCGGGCATCTGCCCCAAAGTTTCCCACTCCTTCGCTGAGGCTGCTGCCTCAGGCATGATCGCCCAGCCGTTCTGAAACGAAAACCCCCGATTGCTCACATCAGCATCCCAAGCAACAGTGTATCCGTCAGAGAGTGCATCCCGTACCATGCGCTCCAAATCATCCAACGGCACGTTCCAAAATGCACCATGGGCATGGTTGTCGGGAACTTCCAAAATGAATGGCGCTCCAAAAGGATGATGCGTGAATGAAGTTACAGTCACGTACGCCTCGGGATAAATGCCCATCGCATCCCGAAATGAGACCGGTGTATAGGATTTTCCGTCGTATTCAAAGGACTCGGGCAACGCGCCGAGGTGCGCGTCCAAAACGGCTTCCACTGCATCAAATGATTCCTGTGCAATGCGACCCGATTGACCCACCATGGTTTTGGCAAGAGCCTCGAGCGATGCATCAAGAGCACCGTGATCGTATTGACCCGGAGCTTGGCCACCATCATAGATCGATTGAGGAACGAGGCCGTAAGCCGCGGCAGCATGAGTCACATCATGCGACAAGCCGCCAGGACCAAATTGATGCTTGCCTTGATACCGAACGTAACGCTCAACCTTTTCAGGGTAGACGACACGCACTGCAGCCATTTCACTGAAATCATGTAATTCACCCGTGATGCGATGGGTTTCTGATTCCAAAAAACTCGTCGTGCTGAAACTCCAGCATGTCCCTGTCTGACCTTGACTCACCACGTCTGTAGACGTTAAGTCGATGCTAATATCAGGGGACTGTGCGAGCGTTGTGTTGGACATCAACGCGAAGAATATGAAGACAACGCTCCAAGCTTTAATCAATTTCATGGTCAATTGGTTTGGGGGCAATTTACATGCTATCACACAACAGGCCGCTCCTGCCTGTTACAATTCATTTCGCGGCATACCATGACGAGGCCATTTGTCAGTGCCAAGTCTTGATCAACTGGCTGAAAGACTGTCAACGAGGCATGCACGGAGTAGTCATTGCTGATATGGCTTCTTTCGCTCAAAAGGATGCAAATCCCTTGAATGCGGCTCTGTTGATTTTGAACAATTCTGCATCCGATCAAAAAAACAGTAGAATTCAGAAGTTTTAAGGAGTCAAACGCCTGGCATTCTCCACCAAAGACGCCGTTAGAAACGCGCTCGCACGAAGTCACCCAGTTGCGGAGGAATCACCCACGTAAGATACAGCGCACCCTGCCATAAATCGTCTTCATACGAGCCCATGATTACTCGGTCGCGACTGACCCGAGCCGTGAGCATCAAATTGCCTCCTT
>DCPZ01000059.1 GCA_002323795.1 Flavobacteriales bacterium UBA1531
ATACCGTCATTAGGAAAAACTCGCCAGGAGCCACTGAAGTGCCCTCAGGGAAGACATAACCAAGTTGAGGCTCACCACTTGCTGAATTGTAAAATTCAAAGCCGCCTAAATCAACCGTTTCGTCGTCATTCACAAAAATCTCGACAAACTCAAAGTCAAAATCATCGCCTTGGGCGCCACATGGATTGTAGTGAATCTCGTTGATGGTCAAATTCGGCAATGTATAATAGCAATCTTCGTTGGTCGCATTGGTAACACCCGACTGGTAGTTAAAAGCCGCAGGATCATCACAACCAGAAATCACACAAGAACCATCGTCGATGGTTGCTTCTGCATCATAATTGTCTGCTGCAGGATTTGTACAACCTGGCAAATCAATGCATGATCCGTCGTCCTCCTGTGCATAGGCATCATAATTGCTAAAGGTGGATGTTGTGCAACCCAATCGCACAACGTCCGCGCTGTTGCGTGGGAGTAATTTCCAAGCACCATACGCATAGAAATTCGCTCCGACTACCCGGTACGATCGACCTTCCTCCAAGACAGGCACATACGTTGTGCCGTCATTGGTCAATGAATCGTCAATTGCATTGTATCCGACATCGTCAATGACGCCAATTCCTGAACCTGCATCGAGGTGCCACTCACCATAACCCGCGTCAGCGCTCACACAGTCACCCAACATGCTGATCAAAACGCACTCCCATTGCTCATCATTGATCGCAGATGGGTCCAACGGTTCTGCCACTGGCAAGGCATTTCCAGACGACAGAACTTCAGGAGTTGCTGCTTGGATTTGACGAAGCCCATAGACCTCTGATACGTTTCCAAGAACGGACACTTCGTCGCCCATCACGACACCGTCACCGATGACCCAGATGGCTGAGTTTGGTCCTGTTCCGTCCTGAATGACATAGGAAGGGTTGTTGGACAATCCCCCTGTTGGAGGATAAACGGCAGTTACGATTCCAGAAGTGATCATCTGACCGCTTAATCCACCGGATTGAATCTCCTGGATGGTGTAACTGCTGATGTAGATGCAGGAGCCATCGTCTGACGTCGCATTGACATCGTAATTCACTGCAAATTCGTCGGTGCAGCCACCTGTTGAGGCGGCACAAGAACCAGAGAACGTGTGCATGCCCAGGTCCGACCAATCATTAATATCCAACACGATCCACTCCGAATCAAATTCGTTCGTACCAGCTGACATGGCCCAATCGCCATCGTTTCCAGCATATACAAACTCTGTTCGAACAAGCGTGTGATTTTGCGTTGCATTCGTTACGCCCGCAACATCCCATCCACTTCCTGGATCAACGCCAAACTCGCCTACAGCATCCATCAACAATGTGTCCGAATCGAACAAACCATAAGCATCATCACCATTGGACAGATACCCATGCGTAAGGTCAGCCTCGGCCAATATGATTGAATCCGATGAGGGGTGAGCAATGATGTAGAAATCCCCCGAAGCAATCGATGCAGAAGCTGGGAAATTTAAGAAATACTCCGGAGCTGTAGGCCCGTTATTGCCGCAACCATTTCCACAATTACCGATAAGGTATTGCCCCAAGAAAACAGTCGAAGCTGTTGGGTTGTAGATCTCAAGATATTTGTTATTCGAACTTCCTTCTGAGTACTCAGAGAAGAAAATCTCACAAGATTCTCCACTGAATTGGCAAGAACCATCGTCAATGCCAGCACCTGAGTTGTAGTTCGAAGCCCCACTGCTGGTGCAACCGTAAAGCAGAGCGTCCGCTTCAGAACGCGGTTGAATTTTGAAGTTACCGAAACTGTAGTCGAGAGGACCTGAAACCTGCCACGTGCTTCCTGCAACGACATTTCCTGTCCCGATCGCATCATATCCACGATCATCGACTCTGCATTCTCCCGAACTGTCATCCAATCCCCACTCGCCATAGCCAATGTCTGCGTTGCTCACGTCACCAGTGACTTGAACCAAAACGCCTTCCCATTCTTCACTTGCAGCAACAACAGCTGTAGACAGCACTTCTGCAGTCGGCAACGCTGAGTTTTGCTCCTGAATGACAATCGATGGACTCGACAATTGAGTCAATCCGTTGTATTCCGAAACTGTTCCCGTCACTTCCACTAAATCGCCGACCGTGACGGCAACGTTTGGACCGTACATCCAGATTCCACTGTAAGCACCTTGACCATCTTGCATGCTGACCAATTGGCCAAAGACACCAGTGATCACACCATTGGTCACAACCGCTTGACCTGTGTAAGTATCCGTCAATTGTCCCTCCTGAATGGTTGCAATCGCTGTTGTCGTTACCTCGAGGCAAGAACCATCGTCGTAGTCTGCTGCCTCATTGTAGTTCGGAGCTGCGGGCGACGTGCATCCTCCAGTTCCCACTGTGACAGTTCCAACCATGCCCAACTGCGCATGGCTTCCAACACTGCAATCATAATTATAAACTCCTGGAACATCAAACGTAAAGCTGCCAATGCAAGCCTCGTTACCTGTGCTCGCAGAAACCGGTGCGAAGTAAAAGTCCACCGGATTTCCAAATGATTCCCCTGTAATCGTGTTGGTGGTTCCATTGGCGTTGTGTGTTCCTCCAACATTCTCCCAGACAACGGTCGCTCCGGGCTCAACGCTCAGGTTTGCCGGGTCGTAATAAAGACTTCCTGTAGTTACAACAATTCCATCCGCGTTACAAGCGTTGTCGAAAGTGCAAGAACCGTCGTCGGTAGTGGCTGCATCGTTGTAGTTCGTAGCATTTGCATTTGTGCAGCCGGGAACCGCTGCTCCGCAAGTTCCTGTCCACACATGGCTCCCTACGTATGACCACTCGTTTTGGTCATAAACAATCCATTGCGAATCATCCGCATCTGTACCTGCAGAAGCTGCCCAATCATATCCAATGCCCTGTGCAACCGACGATTTCCTGACAAGGGTGTGGTCTTTCGTTGCATCGGCCACACCTGCGACATCCCAACCAGAACCAGGGTCGGCTTCAAAGTTTCCAATGATGTCAACAAATTCGTAGTCATCCTCGGAACCTAAAACGAGGGCATAACCATCATCACCATTGAAATATGCATTGCCCGTCTGATCCGTTTCAGCAATAATAAAAGGATCGCTACCGCCATTTGACCAAACGTAAACTTCACCCACAGCGATCACAGCACCTTCTGCGAATTCATTCCAGAACTCATGAACTCCGGGGGTGGTTGGAGCATTGCCCACGGAAGCTATGGCGTATTGGGTCAAATCAACGGACTCGTTCGTTGGATTGTAGATTTCAATGTATTTGTTGTTTGAACTCCCTTCCGAATATTCGGAGATAAAAAGACCGCATTGGGCAAACATTCCGGATGCAAATCCAAGGAATGCCATGACCAAGAGCAAATTGAGTGAACGCATGATATGAAATTTGGTATTTCTAAGTGTGCAGCAATCTAGCTAAAACTCGATAAATCAGGGCATTCTGTGGATAAAAAAGCCAAAATGTTAATCCAATGGTAAAATTCAAGAATTTCACAATTCAGTCAAGCAGAGGTGATTTAATGAATAAACACTTCGATCAGGCTATTAAAATAAGCTGCCCTGGCAGCTGCCGGAATGACTTGCGATGGTGATCGGTGATGCCGGTCTCAGCAATGGCCGATCGATGAGCTCTTGTCGGATAACCAGCATTGGTGTTCCAGCCATATTGAGGATGTTGCGCGTGAAGTGTCATCATTCGCTCGTCGCGGTGGGTCTTGGCTAAAACGCTCGCTGCTGCGATGGAGGCAAATCTGCCATCACCTTTGATGTAGCATTCATGAGGGGGCAACCCATCTTCCGTCACGAAGCGATTGCCATCGATCAGCATAAATTCTGCCGGGACCCGGAGCTTCTTGGTGGCTTCGCGCATGGCCTTCAGCGATGCTTGAAGGATGTTGATGCGGTCGATTTCCTCCGGCGCGATATGGCAAACCGCCCATGCAGTTGCCTCATTTTCAATTCTGATCCGCAGCGCATCGCGGACTTTTTTACTCAATTTTTTACTGTCATCCAGAATCCCTTCCGAGGCCAATTCCAAAGCAAAATCCGGAGGTAAAATCACAGATGCCGCAGTAACCGGTCCCGCAAGGCATCCACGCCCCGCTTCATCACATCCCGCTTCGAGGCGCTTCTTCTCAATCCATGGAGCCAAACTCATGCTTTCAACACTTGTTCAATGCATTCCCACATGCGATTTGCTGAATCATCCCATGAATAATCCTTTGCTCGATGCAACCCCCGTTCAATCGCATCGTTCCGGAATGCGGAATCATTCTCCAGTTTTTTCATAACCGTTGCAATCGTTTCGTGGTCATCGGGCTCCACCAGCGCCGCCGCCGCTCCTCCGCAAACTTCTGGCATTGACGTGCGATTGCTTGCAATTACCGGAACACCGCACGCAAATGCTTCCACAATGGGCACACCGAAGCCTTCAAACCATGGGATGAATACGAGCCCTTCCGATGCCGCGACCGTCAGCGCTAATTTCTTTCGCTCCATGCGACCACAAAAATGGACGCCATCTTGGTTGCGCATTGTATCCGACCACATCGACTCTCCTGCAATCACCAGATCATACTGCCCGCCCATGGCTCGATAAATCGTGTAAGCGGCCAACAATCCTGAAATATTTTTTCGGGGATGCAGACTCCCCACAAAAACAAAGTACGGATTCCCATCTGCCCGCGCATCACGCTGCGCATCAACGTGCTCAGAAGATTTCAGAGGTCTATAGTCGTCAGCGGGGGCATTCGATATCACCTCAATCTTTTCCGGTGAAACATTGAATTGTGAGAGAATATCTTGACGTGAATAATCCGAAACGGTCATGATGCGACTGGCTCGACGAGCAAATTCAGGAAAACGGTTGCGATAGTATTTCGCTTCTCGGGCCGGCATCCATTCCGGATGATGCATAAAGTTCAAGTCATGAAATACGGGGATCTGAGGTACTTTTGTACGCCGACTGAGCATGCCATCCGTTGAAACAAAAATGTCTGCCTTCCAACGATTCAATTGGCGCGTCACTGCATAATCAAACCACGCATCGTACAGGAAAGGGCGACGAGCTGGTGGCATCAGTTGAACCTCAGAGGCATTCATTCCATAGCAGAATTCTTCTGCAACCGAGCGATCAAAAAGCAACTGAAATTGATGCTCAGGGTGCGCGGCAATCATCCGTCGGTAACATTCATGGGTAAACCATCCAATGCCCTCCAAGCGTCCAGAGATCAATAATCGTGCGTTCAGTGCAATGCGCGCCATGGTCGCGAAGATAGGTTGACAATTGTCCGCTGCATATGCCGTTATTTGCATGCAGATACCTTGCAAAAGGTTCTAGAACCAATTTTGAAGCAATTCCTCAAACATTTATCGTGGTTGATGATCCTCAACCTCGCTGTCAAACCGGCCTATCTGCTGGTCATTGACACAAAGATTCAAGACCTCCTTGGGCCTGAAGAATTTGGACGCTATTTCCCTTTGGTCAGCCTGTCAATCCTGCTCAATATCCTGCTGGACGCCGGATTAGCCAATCACATGACCCGGTTGGTCTCCAACAAACCTGAAGAAATTCACAATTCATTTCGAACAGGATGGCGTACAAAAAGGCTTCTTTTTCCATGTTACCTCTTATTGCTATTGCTCATTGGTTGGTCGCTTGGCTGGCGCGGAGAATCATTGATTTGGCTGGGATGGATTGGCCTGAATCAAGCGCTGCTTAGTGCCATTCTTTATGTGCGCGCTGGTTTACAAGGAATCGCCGCGCACCGCACAGATGCATGGGTTTCTATTGCAGATCGCAGCATGCTATTCCTCGCGATGGGTGGACTCATCGTTTCCTTTGACCGATTTCAGGTGAATTGGCTCCTCGCCGGCACATCTTTAGCGCTCTTCTGCACTTTTATCATCGCCTTTTGGAGGTTGAAAAAACATGCTCGCTCCGTGCCATTAACGAAGTTGACCACTGATATTAACCCTTTCCGAAAAATTCGAGAAGACTTGTATTCTGGATGGCCTTACGCGCTCCTATTCCTGCTCATGATGACGTATCACCGCGTCGACGGGATCATGCTGGAGCGCATGGCTCCAAATGGGGCGATACAAGCAGGTTGGTACGCCATGAGTTATCGATTTTTTGAAGCGGCAAATATGATTGGCTATTTGTGCGCCACACTTTTGCTCCCCTATTTCACTCGCATGCTTGCCAACCGTGAGGATGTGCGGCCACTGGCCAGATCCATGAGTAGCGCTCTGCTTGCCGTGGGAGCTTCGGTCGCTTGGGCAGCTTGGTATTTCCCGGAATCCTTTCTTGGAACATTTTATGAATTCGAAGTGGAATCGGCGGCAGGGATCCTTCCATGGCTCATGATTTCATTCGCCATTTTTGCTCAGGGATATGTTTTCAGCACGCTGATGACTGCAAGAGGAGATATGCGCAGGTTGAATCAACTGGCAGGAGCGGGCGCCTTATTGAACATCGCGCTTAATGCCTGGTGGTTGAGTCAAGCCTCTCCCACATCAGGCGGCATGGGGTGCGCCGTCATCAGCGCAATCACACAGGGCGCAATGGTTGCAGGACAAATCTTCTTCTGTTTGCGGCACCATCCGGGAAAGCAATGGTGGAAACTCTTTCGGGCCTTGATTCTCCACTGTTTCGCATGTTTCACAATATGCAGCGCTGTGTCCCGTTTGGATATCAACCCCAATCAAGCACTTTGGATGGCCCTGTTCGGTTGCCTCGCGGCTGGCTTTATGCCAGGCGTTATTGATTTTCGATCCATTCAAAAGATGCTATCCGAGAAGATGAATACCTTTGCCGACTCGTAGCACCAAACCACACGCATGAATTCCACCGATTCCACGCTCAACTCCACGCACCTGCTTCGCTTTATTTTTGATCGCCGCAAAACCTTTTTTCTCATAGGTGTCATTGCAGCTGCACTATCATCCGTGGCGGCCTTGTTAATGGAAGAGCAGTTCAAATCTACCGTGATCATGTTTGCGACGCCACAACATTCCATAGGCGAGCAGTTCTATGAAGAGATCAAACGCAATGACCTGCTTGAATATGGTGAAACCGAAGACGCCGAGCGACTCTTGCAAATTCTCAACTCCGACCGGATACGCACCCGCATCATTGAAAAATATGACCTGTGGACGCATTACGACATCAATCAGTCGATGGCCGGAGCACAAGCATTGCTGGGCAAAGAGTACAACTCCAACGTGGATGCGCGCTTGACGCGTTACGGATCAATCGAAGTTGCCGTTTTGGATCGTGATCCGAAGCAAGCCGCTGACATGGCCAATGACATCGCTTTCCTTGCGGATTCTGTCGCCAACCGCCTGCGGAACGAGCGGGCACAAGAAGCTCTGGTTTACGCAGGATCCTCTCTGAATCAGGTTCAGAAAGAAATTCAAGACATGGAAGACGAGCTTGGCAAACTCTACGAGCTTGGCGTCTATGACTTTGCAACACAAATCGAAGGTTTGAATGAGCAATATGCCACCGCCATCGCGAAAGGAGCGACGTCAAATGCTGAAAAAATCAGAAAGCAAATGGCTGAAATCTCGACCCATGCGAATGATTTCAATAAACTCTCAAATCTCATCGAAGCGGCATACGAGCGCGAAGCCATCCTTAAGAAGCGTTTTGAGTTGATGAAGCTTGACGCCGAAACACAAATGCCGTCCGCGTTTGTAGTGGATTACGCTGCGCCGGCTGACAAAAAATCCAAGCCGATTCGCTGGTTGATTGTCGTCATGAGCGTCGCAAGTACTTTAGCACTCGCCCTCCTGATTCTGCTCGGTGCCGAAAACATCAAGCAGCCAAAAGTGGCATGACTCCAGCCCTGAGGATACCTCGCTATTTTTATCCGATCACAGGTGGTTATGCCGCGTTGTTGGCCGTGGCTTTCCATTTCGAATTCCCATGGCTCGCTCTTTTACCCATCGTCTTGGGCATCGCATGGCTCGCGTTTTACCGTTTAGATGCGCTGATGCTCTTGATCGTTGCATGCGTGCCACTTAGCCTCAGTTTGGAAGACCTTGAAATCGGAGGAATTGGAGCATACCTGCCAACCGAACCCCTTTTAGCCGGCATTCTGCTGTTGTTTCTAACCAAGTCCGTTTCAGGATGGCCGCTTCACTCAACAATTCTCACCCATCCGCTTTCACGGTGGGTGCAGTGTTCATTGATTTGGATTGGTATTGCTGCAATTGCGAGCTCGCACCCTCTGGTTTCTTTCAAGTTTTTAGCGGCAAGACTCTGGTTTGTAGTGGGATTCCTATGGGTCTTGGGTGAAATGTTTCGCAGCAATAAATCGCATCGTCATCAGTTCATTCTTGCCTATGCCTTCCCTCTCTGCATCGTAATCATCTACACCCTTGTGCGGCACGCAGGTTTTGGATTTGAAAAGGATGCTGGGCACTGGGTTATGAAACCATTTTACAAAGACCACACCTCATATGGTGCAGTGCTGGCGATGGTCATCCCCCCCATGTTTGCCTTGTTAACTTGGAACCGCTTTTCTGCTTTTGTCAAAGCAATGATTGCACTGGGACTTGCCGTGCTCTGCATCGGACTGGTTTTTTCCTACACCCGAGCGGCTTGGGTTTCGTTGGCAGCGGTGGTAGCCCTTTGGGGGCTTATGAAGCTGGGGGTTCAGCTCAAAACACTTTTGGCCATTGGCCTGGTGAGCCTCACTTTTCTCTGGTTCGCTCAAGACGCCTTGCTGATTCAATTGGAGCGGAATCGACAAGACTCCTCCGACAACCTATCTGAACACGTTGAGTCCATTTCAAATGTGTCAAGCGATGCTTCGAATCTAGAACGTTTGAATCGATGGAATGCGGCACTGGCGATGTTCAAAGAAAGGCCCATATTGGGATGGGGCCCGGGAAGCTATCAGTTCGAATACGCTCCGTTCCAACGATCCGAAGACCAAACAATCATTAGCACCAATAACGCAGATGGAGGAAATGCCCACAGTGAATACCTCGGACCTTTGGCGGAACAAGGAATTCCTGGCCTCATTTTCGTGTTGGGTCTTTTAGGATTTTGTCTGCATCTCGGATTCAAATTGCACCGCCAACTGCAAAATCGGGATCAAGCGCGATTAGCGATGGGTGTATTCTTGGGATTGATGACGTATTTCGTTCATGGAGTGCTTAACAATTACCTCGACACCGATAAAGCCAGCGCACTCTTTTGGGGATTTTTCGCGCTGCTACTTGTGTGGGACCAAAGCCTTGAACTTTCGAAAGAAAGCAGCATTGCAGCGGCGGTGGAGCCTTCCGTTTAGTGGAACCGCACCACCATGAGGGCAGTATCATCAAAACTTGGTTCCTCCCCCTTGAAATCTTTTACAGAGTCGATGAGCGCTGCTTGAACAGCCTTTACTGGCATTCCACGACGTTCGCGCAAGATTTCCTCCATGCGTTGCATACCAAAAGGCACACCTTCCTCATTTTCCTGCTCAACCAATCCATCGGTAAAACAAACCAGTGTCGAATCGCGGTCCAATTGAACCACTCCCGTTTCTAGCGAGGGGATTTCCTTGAACATGCCCAATCCAACTGAACCCAATTCCAACTGCTGTGTTTTACCGTCTGCAAGCATAATAACTGGCGGATTGTGCCCACAGTTGACATACTGGAGTTCGCGCTTTTTGCGGTGGTAAACTGCCGCAAATACCGTGATGTACTTCTCTCCCTTCGCATTCTCTGATACCCGCTCATTGAGTCGGTTGACTACACTGCTCAGGTCATCGGGCTCATATTGAAAACTCGCCCGAAGGTTTGCCTGAAAATTGGACATCAAGAAAGCTGCCGCAATTCCCTTTCCACTCACATCCGCCATGCAGAAAACCATGCGGTCCTCGTCCACAGCGAAAACATCGTAATAATCGCCTCCTACTTCCAAGTGCGGTTTATAAAATGCTGCGACGTCTACGTCACGGTCATCAGGCCATTCAGT
>DCPZ01000087.1 GCA_002323795.1 Flavobacteriales bacterium UBA1531
GCATGAGCCATCATCATCCGTAGCTAACTCATCGTAATTACACGCCATCATATCGCTGCAGCCTGCGACTTCAAAATCATTGCAAATGCCATCTCCATCAGCATCCTCTATGCAATTTCCACTGCAATCGTATCCCAAAGCAGGGTATTCGCATGAACCATCGTTTGTATCCGCTTGAACATCAAAATTGCAAGCCATTTCATCGGTGCAACCTAAGGTCAAAGGTGAGCATATCGGATAAAGACAATTTGTGTCATAAATGTTGTCTGTATCATCTGTGCAATCCACTCCGCCATATGTCCACTCACCATCCGTATTTTGATATGCCCATGAATCTGAATACTCCCAAGCCTCACCTGAGCCATCAACGTTTGGATCGCCAAATGTTTCGATCACAACACCCATTTCGAACAGTTCGATCGCATCGTCCCCGTTCTGGCTGATAGCATTTGTCCCTTCGCAAACCAATTCAAACTCAGAAAAACAATATGAAAAATAAGACTCCATAGCGGCAGCATCACGAACGATCAAAATATCGTCCCCTGCCGACGCTGACTCTGCGCATAATGTATATTCCTCACCATCAGTGCCTCCTCCATTGTTCGCAACGCCAATGGCAAAAATACTCAGGTCCGATATATCAGCTAGAGCAACCAAGTGAATTGCTTTTCCTGCAGCTCCTCCCTCTGGAACTGTAAAGTCGATTACCCCAACTAAATCCAAAGCCTCTGTTGGCATCACGCAAGAGCCATCATCGTCTGTAGCGTTGGCATCATAATTGGAAGCGGTCACATCCGTGCAGCCTGGAATCTCGTTTTCATCGCAGATGCCATCCTGATCACTGTCATTGACGCAATTGCCTTCACAATCAAGACCAGACACAGGATAATTGCACGAGCCATTGTCTTGGGTCGCGTCTAAATCATAATTGCATGCCGTTTCATCGGTGCAACCAACACAGGTTGAATACTCGCAAGAGCCGTCATCCGTTGTGGCCTCTGGATTGAAGTTGCAGGCATTGACATTTGTACATCCGGTCACAGCGCAGCTCACGTACTCACAGCTTCCGTCATTGTACAAGGCATCAGGGTCGTAGTTACAAGCTGAAGCATCCGTACAACCACTGCATGACAAATATTCGCAAGAACCATCATCGTCCGTGGCTTCAGCATTGAAATTACAAGCAAATGAATCTGTGCAACCAGCGGTTTCCAGTTCATCACATATACCATCGTTGTCATTGTCATTGAGGCAGGTTCCGTCACAATCGTAATTGGCTTCGGCATAAGTACAAGAGCCATCATCCTCTGTAGCGTCCGGGTCATAGTTACAAGCTAACTCGTCTGTGCATCCTATTGGCTCACCTGAGGCTGGGTTGTATACACCTGGACCACAGAAATCAAAGGTCAAGTAAAGCGGTGTGGCACCCAATCCATTCTCAAAAATCTGTGCATTGATCAATCCGCAAAGCTCCCCTCCTGTTGTGATCTGCAAAATAAGAACGCGCATGTCTTCATTCGGCAATCCATTCGGAGAGCCATTGAGCACGTACCATGCACCGCCCGTTTCGTCATTGATGGATACATCTGAACCGCTCAACGGATTGTTTGCTGCAAAACAACTCAGATAAGGCTGACCAGAGCTTTCCAACGTGGAGACATCTGTTTCGTCCACCTCCGGTTGTGAATCAATGCCAATGGTAAGCCAGCTATCATACTCGACTTCGGGAAATGCAGAAAAAAACAATGGGTTGATCGCGGCAGCAGTTGTACCACCGAAAGCACTGTTGTAAAAACCCGTCGTGGTTGAAATACTAAGAGGCGTCTCCTCTCCTCCGTATACACTGGACAAGAAATCCGTTTCATTGACCAAGCCGACATATACCCGATAGGTTGTTTGTCCAGGAATCATATCTACCGCGTGTTCTTCAACGCTGAGCGTGTATGCTTGAGCTTGTAATGAAGAAGAGAGACCGAGCCCACTGAAAATCAGCGTCAGTAAAAATAGTTTTCGCATTGCAAAAAGGAGATTTAGTTGTGCCTCGAATTTAAGGCAGAAGAATCGATTTCCTCCTCACATGAGAAGCAAAAAAGCCAGCCACAATGGCCGGCTCTTTCAAATCTCACAGTTGTCGATTCAATGTTTTTTGATCAACTGAATCTGTTGCTGATGATGCTCACTCACAACACGAACAAAATACACACCTGATGCCCAGTCACTTAAGTCCATTCTTAGGCTGTTTTCGAACTTTTGAAGCGATCCCTCATGGACGAGTTTTCCACTCCAGTCATAGACGAGCAATTGGAAAAATTTCGCACTTGAACTCCACTCCAATTGCACCCAATCAGCCGCTGGATTTGGATATGCCGTAATTTTCAAATCATCATACTCCTCAATCCCTACAAAGCCCTCAACAGTGATTGGGAAGGAGACCACCATGCATCCGTTGGAATCCGATACAAGCAATTCGTATGTACCGGGCATTAAGTCGCTCAAATTCTGTTCATTGGAAGTAAAATTGACATCTTCGATCATTGTCCATTCAAACGTGTAGTCCCCTGTCCCACCGATAACGTCGACTTCAATGCTGCCCTCAGCCAGCCCCTCTTCGGAACCGATGACTTCATTCAAGAGTATCTGAAGTGTTTCTGGTTCCGCTACCTCGAATTGAACGGTATCAGAACATCCCGAAACATCCATGGCAATCGCCTCATACAGTCCCGCAGATAGGCCGCTAAAAACAGAGTCCCCTGTAAATTCTCCATCAGGAAGCAACATGAACTGAACACCGGTCCCCAATGGGTATGCACCCGCAGTCGATAACGAGGCTGAACCATCCATGTCACCGTTGCAAGACACATTGGAAATAACGGCCATGGCCTCGAGGGAACAATACGCGCACGATCCATCCTCCTCTGTCGCCATCTGGTCAAAATTTAATGCATTCGCATCGGTACAACCGAACAGTTCGTTCTCATCACACACCCCGTCGGCATCAGAATCATTCAGGCAATTGCCATCGCAATCCAAGGCAAATTCTGCGTACAAACATGAATCGTCGTCATCCGTCGCCTCTGAAAGAAAGTTGCATGCTTGTTCGTCTGTGCAACCTGCTACTTCAAATGCATCACATACGCCATCACCATCTATATCCTCCAAACAATTCCCAGCACAATCAAGCTCTGAATCAGGAAATTCACAGGACCCATCATCCAGATCAGCCAAAGCATCAAAATTACATGCCAATGCATCGGTACAGCCCGGAACAGGCAAAACGCAAGAGTCATCATCGTAGTCAGCATTTGGATCAAAATTTAATGCCTCATCATCCGTGCATCCGCATGCGTTTGCGTAACTCACGGGGTTCGTCCAAATACCAGCTTCAAACGTGAAGTGGTGGGTACTTGCCTGATCATTTGCGCCGCCTTCAAAGAATTGTACATTCAATTGGCCTAAAATATCTCCATCGGTTGTCAATTGGGCAATCAACACTTTCAAGTCATCTCCAGCCACACCATTGGAACCGCCGTTGAGAACAAACCAGGCACCACCAACAGCATCATCCAAATTCACATTCTCTCCTGCTTCAAAGGCCTCGGTCCAGCTAGCCTCGCCTGCAGCTCCCACCGTGTTAACAAGATTTTCTCCAGGAGAGGCTGGGCCTTCAAGTCCAATGGTCAACCAACTGTCAAAGGCTAATTCAGGAAATGTTGCAAGCATCTCAGGAACAATATTTTGAGCCAGCAATGCCCCCATGTCATTCTGATACCACGAGGTACTCGTCTGCATACTCAAAACATCCTCATCATTTCCATAAACAGAAGAGACAAAATCCTCAGCGCTCTCGGTTGTAGCATAGAATCGATACGTTACCATTCCATCCAAGACACCTCCTGAATGCACTTGCACTGTGTCAATCTCTAAACCATAAACAGGCACATCATCCTCCGAACAAGAGCAAAATTCACATGACCCGTCATCATCTGTAGCCTCATCGAAAAAATTGCATGCGTTTCCAACAGTGCAACCTGCGATTTCAAGTTCATCACAAACACCATCCGAATCTGCATCGTTCAAACAAGTGCCATCGCAATCCAGATAATCCTGTGGGTACAAACACGATCCATCATCCGAATTCGCCGACTCGTCATAATTACACGCCATCGCATCCGCACATCCTGGAAACATCAAAATCACTTCAATCATTTGTTGCCAATCGGATGAGTTGCCGCATGCATCTGAAGCCGAATAAGTTCGTTGGTAAACTGCAGTCGTCTCATCTAAGCTGATCAATTCATCCACTGAAGTCCATTCGGCATTGCTATCGCAGGCGTCCTGAATGACAATGAATGGATCGGGTACTTGATCGCCCTCGAGCTCATTGATGAAAATTAACTCTGCTGGCAAATTCAAAAACTCAGGAGCCAACGTATCAACAACGGTAATCATTTGTTGAGCTTCAGCAACATTCCCTGCTGCATCAGTAGCATAAAATGTTCGTGTACACAAGTAATTGAATGGTGGACAATCCAATACAAATTCAATCGGTCCATCTACGAAAATCACCTGGACAGCGTCGTCACATTCATCCATGGCTTGTGCCATGAGTGTTGGCATCGGCTGGCTGCAAAGCACCGTGGAATCGACAGGAATATAAGTGAAGTATGGTGCTGTGACATCAGGAGAGCAAGGATCAACTGTGAAATCGCATGATCCGTCGTCATCCGTAGCTTCATCATCGTAATTGTTAGCCGTGGAATCAGTGCAACCAGCAATTTCCAATTCGTCACAAGTGCCATCACCATCCAAATCGGACAAGCAAGTGCCATCACAATCCAAGAATTGTTCGGGGAAGACACATGATTCTATTGATGGAGAGACACATGCATCCTGCAGAGAAATCATTTTATTGAAAGCACCATTGACTCCATCGCCCTCTTCGAAGAACTGAACGTACATCTGCCCCCCTAGATTTCCATCGGTGGTGAATTGACCCAAAAGCACTTTCAAATCCTCACCGGCAACACCATTTGTTGCGCCATTCAAAACATACCAGACTCCTCCGAGATCATCATTCATCGTCAAAGAACCACCTGCTTCAAATGGTTGAACCCAAGGCGTATTGCCCTCCAATAAGCTCACGCCTGATTCGCCCGTTCCACCAGTCACTGGGCCATCCACTCCAATGGTCACCCAAGAATCAAACTCGGCATCAGGAATAAATGGGAACACAAGAGGATTGCTGCCTTCTGCTAAAACCGATCCAGTTGGATGCTGGAAAAAATCAGTTGAAGTATAGATGTTTGTTGGAAACTCTTCGTCACCCGCAACGGCGCTCACAAAATCCGATTCGTTCTCGCACAGCGCATAGATTCGATAGGTCGTATGACCTGTCAAATCCGAATCGCCTACCATGCCATCGTGGACAACATGTGGCTCAATCGAGATGCAGTAGCCCTCATAGGGTGTGTAATTGCAAGCCTCGCTACTATTACACACGGAGGGATAGGTGCATGAGCCATCATTTTCAGTAGCAATGGAAAAGAAATTGAGAGCCAGCTCGTCTGTGCAACCCAAGATTTCAAATTCATTGCAAATGCCGTCAAAATCATTATCCATCAAACAAGCACCATCGCAATCAAGTCCCAATCCAGGATAAACACAGTCCCCATTATTGGATACAGTGGCTTCTGGGTCATAGTTGCATGCTTCAGCGTTTGTGCAACCGGTGCAGGTTACAAAGTCACAAGACCCATCAGATTGAGTTGCTAACGGATTGAAGTTGCAGGCAAATGGGTTGGTGCATCCAATCACGGGCAACTCACACGAACCATCATCTTCCGTTGCATTTGAATCAAAATTATTGGCCTCAGGGTTTGTGCAGCCAAACGTCTCCAATTCATCACATGTGCCATCCTCATCCGAATCATTCAGGCATGTTCCACTGCAATCATAGTAGTCAGCAGAAAAGGTGCACGTCGTTGGGCTAGAAATCGTAAAATCCGGTGAATAGTTACACGCTAAGGGGTCCATGCATCCAACGCATGAAATGAAATCGCATGAATCATCAAGCACATTGGCCATTGAATCAAAATTGCATGCCAAAGGATTGGTACATCCATAATATTCACATGATCCGTTGTCTTGAGTCGCAGTTGAGTCATAGTTGTCCGCCGCTTCATCGGTGCATCCAGCACATGAGGTGAAGTCACACGAACCATCATCGGTTTCCGCCTCTGAATCATAGTTACATGCCATGGCACTCGTGCAACCGCTATTCAAACAACTCACGTAATCGCAAGTCCCATCGTTGTAAAGGGCTTCAGAGTCATAATTGCAAGCACTCACGTCATTGCAGCCCAAGCAAGTTTGATACTCGCATGTACCGTCATCCGAATCTGCTTCCGCATCATAATTGCAGGCGAACAAATCCGTACAACCCTGACAATCTTCATAGACGCAGGAGCCATCATCCTCTGTGGCACTTTCGTCATAGTTGCAAGCTGTTGGATCCATGCAACCACCAACGGTTACTGGTGGTAGTAAATCCCAGACCTCTGTACCATTAAATCCTTGTTGCAGTTGTTCAGAATCTGCCATACCATCTGCTGGAATGACTTGCGCATTCAAAATACCGGAAGGAACCGAAGAGCAGGTGATCTGCATCACCAAAACCCGAAGATCGTCACCCGCGTAGCCATTGGTCGTGCCATTCAATACAAACCAAGCGCCTCCCATTTCATCGCTGATTTCAAAACTCAAGCCGTCACGAGCCGATCCCGCGACAAAACTGTCAACGAATGGTTGATCATCGCTCTCAAGGATAGAAACATCCATTTGCCCCAGTGCAGCAGGTGCACTTTCCAATCCAATGGTCAACCAACTATCAAAACCCACTTCAGGAAAATATGAAGTCAGCATGGCAATGACACCGCCGGAGGTTCCTCCCGTTGCAAAAGGACTATTGAACATGGGTTCATCAACATGAATCACAAATGGACTCTCACTTCCTCCATAAATGGCCGAAACAAAGTCAGATTCATCCTCGAGGTTCACATAGATGCGATAGGTCGTCATGCCATCTAATTCAGGAATCCCGCTACTTTCATCGTGCACCATGTACTCCTCTACCGAAAAAGTCATCTGAGCATATGCATCGTTTGAAAAACTTACCATCAATGCCATCAAAATGGACAGAATCGTCTTGAAACAAAAAGAACCTAATTTCATCTTTACTCGTGTTGAATTACTTCAAATACGAGTTAAAGGCATCGCTGGTTACAAAATGTTGGACAAAAAAAAAGGGAAGCCATTGGCCTCCCTTTTTCTTTAATGGGCTAAATCATTGTTTGATCAACTGCACGGTGTTTCGCGAATCACCGGCAACCATCTGCAATTGATAGATTCCATTGGCGACGCCTTGGAAGTCTGCCACAACTCTCACCTGGCCTAGGGCATTGAAAGATGTTTGATTCCAAACGTTACGACCTTGAGCGTCATACAAGGTGAAGAATACATCTTCTCCAGTTGCACCATTCAGTGTGACGTTAACCATTCCATTGCTCGGATTTGGACTCACTTGAACAGCCTGTAAGAAACTCCATTCCGATATGCCTACTGGAACACCAAACGACTCTGTTACTGTGCAACCATTGCCATCTGTAACTTCGACAGTATACTCGCCAGCAACAATCCCGATCAAGTCCTCATCTGCGCTTGTAAAGTTATCAGGTCCAGACCAGCTGTATGAATAATCTCCATCACCGCCCGAGGCAGTAATGTCAAGTTCTCCATCCCCCGCACCCGTGTCATTTGAAATGCTCCCCGTGACCTGCACCGGATCTGGCTCTTCGACGCTTGCATCAACGCTTGTTTCACATCCGTTGGAGTCTTCCACATAAAATGTATACTCTCCCGGTGCGAGGTCGATGAATAAGGCAGAAACCCCAAATTCAGTACCATCAGCGCTGTACTCGAACAATGATGTTCCACCACTCGCTGAAAGCTCAACTGAACCGTCAACCTCACCGGCACAAGAGACATTCGTCACCAAAGCCGTCGCCTCAACTGCACTTGCGTCGTCTACAATGAGAATCTCCGTCGCTTCACAGCCCTCTGTATCGGTCACAGTAATCGTGTATTCGCCAGGGGCCAATTCACTATACGATGTGGTGTCATTGGCAGCAGCACCATTGAATGAGAATTGCAATCCTCCGTTTCCACCAGTAGCGTCGAATGAAATTGCACCATCAAGATCGCCGTTGCACGTGATCGCCGAAGTACTAGACGTAATAATCAACGCATCAGGGCCGTCAACAGTATATTCATTTGCCGTTTGTCCGATGCAACCATTGACATCCATAGCGAAGAAAGTGTAGGTACCCACGCCCAAATTCAAAACGTTGTTGTCTACGAAATCAACACCATTCGAACTGTAGGAGTAAATTCCATTTCCTGAACCACCGCTCGCAAGAACATTCGCTAAACCATCAGTAGTATACGAACAAGTTGCACCTAGAATTGCGTTTTGCCCACCGCCTACTGCGACAAATACAGGATCAGGGTTCAGGACCGTGATGATGTCACTTGCTGCTTCGCATCCATTAGCATCTTGAGCGTATACCGTGAATGCTCCAGCACTGAGACCTTCAAAGGACAAAACATCTGTACTCACAATAAAGTCCGGGGACAAGCTGAACACAACTTCGCCGGTGCCTCCAGAAACAGAACCTGATACTTCGGCATCTGAATCTCCAGCGCAACTCACGGACTCAGTCATCGAAGCTGAAATCACAATCGGATCAGGCATAACTATTTCGACATCGATCGAATCTACACAACCGGCACCATCTAATCCTGAAATGGTGTAAACGCCTCCAGCAAGTTCGTCGAAGTTTCCAACAGCTAACTCGGCGTCACTGCCTTCAATTTGAAAAATGACACCAAGCTGATCTCCTGTTGAAGTCAAAACTACCATACCATCATTAACACCTGGACAACTCGTGCCATTGACTTCTACAATGCTGATGTCGAGGGCACAGGGATATGTGCAAACCTCACCTTGCTCTGTCGCATCGGGATTGTAGTTTGTAGCATCAGGATCCATACACCCGAAGACAGCGTCTACTTCAGAGCTAAATGGGACTGACGGATATTGCGTTGAGTTGCTTTGGTCACCATCGATGAAGACCTGAATATTAAAATTGCCCGTGAAAGACGCTCCTGAAGGAATCGTCAATTGAGCAACCAGGACTTTGAGGTCCGCTCCAGCTTGAGCCGCCGGATCTCCGGCAAGAGTGAACCATGAACCGCCGTTAGCGTTGTCGAGAATCAGATCACCCCCCGCTTCGAAAGATGCCATATCCAGACCAACCGTGTTGTGCGACCCAACAACTAAGTTGTCTTCTGACCCAATTGTAATCCATGAGTCATATTCTAAGGCCGCAAAAGAACCGAAAAACGCCGGATTTATATTCCAACCGAAAGGCTCGCCAAACGTATTTTGATAAAAGCCATCTGTGGAAGTCAATACCAATGGAGACGTCTGATCTCCAAATACCGCTGACACTTCATCAGCTGCATTCGAGCAATCAGCATAAACGCGGTACGTTATAAAACCTTCCAATTCCTCTATGCCTGTTGTTGCATGGTCAACGTATTCTTCTACGGAAATGCCTGTCAATTGAGCATAGCTCGTGCTCATAAACAACACCATAAAAGCTAAGGGTAAAACTTGTTTCATTCTGGGTTTTTTAGTGAATCGAATTTTGTCAAATATAGAGATTCCTAAATCGAGGAAGATGCATGTTCACAAAAATATAACAAGACATATCCACCTCAATGTGTGAACAAAAAATGGGGAGGCACAAGCCCCCCCATTTCAATCAAAAAAACTATAGATTTTCAATGCTTTAAGAGCATCTGTATCGAAATAGCATCGGATGTTTTGCACTGAATGAAGTACGTTCCCAATGACCAATCTGATGTGCTCAGGGTAATCGATTTCTGGTCTGCACTCAACAGAGAGTTGTAGACGACCCGGCCTGAAACGTCTGAAATAAACAACTGAGCCTCAGGAGACGCAGTGGGTAAAATCAATGTCAATTGGCTATCGAATGGATTCGGATAAGCTTCGATCACCATTTCGTCCAATTCTTGAACACTCACAATGCAGGAAGAACATTTATTGAAGCAAACAGATTCCAAAATCTCATCCTCTCCGCTGCGTTCGTGAATTCGATTGTAAGCACCAAATCCGTTTGGAAGACCACACCCGTCCGTCTCAAACGTCGCTAATTCTTCATTATTCTCATCCAACTGAACACCAGACTCTTCAAAATAATCCACGCCTTGGTCCCCATCAGATGGGTCACCGTTGACAAATTTGTACAAAATTGTTGCTGCGCCTGAGACGTTTGCAGTCACTTCGAAGACTCCATCAGCATCTACATCTGTCATTTGAAGTGCTCCCATTTGCCAATTGGGCTCAGTAAAATTACCAATGACCCAAACTCCTCCTGCATTCACTTCTTGTTCCGACATGTCAACTCGGAAAATTACATCTGCCGGATCTGGATTCTCAACACATTCCGCATCACACAAATTATAACAGACAGCATAAACAAGGTCTTCTGTCCCGACAGAGAGAAGTCGGTTATCGGATCCTTCAGCAGCGCATTCACCAATAACGAGTTCGTTATCAACGTTTCCATCTCCGTTGCCACTCCAATCATTACCGTTGATAAATTTAAATTGCACATCTCCAGGAGCGACTGGTAAAACAGCTTCCCAAATTCCATCGCCATCATCATCGCTCAGAGGGTTTGCGCCCGGGCTCCATCCTTGGAAAGAACCAGCGATGTGCACGCCATTAACAGAAACAGACTCCTGCGTATTCATGTCCACCTGAAATGTTACCATGGTCGGCGTCAAGCATGTTCCGCAGCTACTGAAGCAAGGAGCTGCATTCGTCGCAGAATCACCGAACAGAACCATATTTAAATCCGCCAAAGGATGAACACGGTTGCCAGCATCATCTCCACAGTCCGTTCCAGTCAAATCCTCACTTGGATTCGTCCAAGCATTTCCATTGATGAACTTGTAAATCAACTGCCCATCCGCGATTGAATCCGCGACAAAAGAAATCATTGCTTCCCAAACGCCATCCTCATCTGTGTCGGACAATGCCGTTGCTGACGCGTCCCATCCTTGAAAATTCCCAGCAATGTGCACACCTGCTGGTGAAATTGCGTCTTCAACACTCATGTCCACTCGCATGCGAACAGTGGTCATGCCGCACGCAGCGCAACTTTCATAGCATACCAAATTTGAGATTTCCGTTTGATCTTCAGCGATAACGATGAATCGATTGTCATTGCCTGCCACTTCCACTTGGCAGGTTGGTGGAACATCCTCCACAAAATCCCAGCTCATGCCGTTGATGAACTTGTATTCATGCATGCCCGCAGGGAGATCCAGGGTAACCTCCCAAATCCCGTCCATATCGACGTCATTGAGTGGTGTTGCTGTCGGATCCCACCCTTGAAATCCGCCTGCCACATGAACACCGTCAGAAGAGACGATTTGTTGATTCATGTCCACCTGCAATGTAACGGCAACTTGGGCCAAGCCAAAGGATGCGAGCATTGCAAACAATGCCGCTAAGTAAAAATTTTTCATGGGTTAATAAGGTTTGATTTTGTCAACTGTGTAAAATAGACACGAAGCAAATGTAGCCGGACAGCGCCTGCTGCAAAAAAATCGATTGCAAAACTTTTCAACCGTGCCAGCTTCGATTTCATTTCATTTCAGGCCATTTGGGAGGTCTGCCCAATCCGAATGACTCCAGAGGCTCAAGCAATGATGATTTCCAAGGGATTGACCCACCCTTGTGATGATCAAATGACACCATAACTGTTGATGCGAAAGCCACTAAAACAGGCTTTCCACTAACCATTTTAATGATTTCGTAGGCTGCTTCCATGCTTTTATTTCCAACCTTCTCAATCCATGTAACAATGATGACATCGTCCTGCATGAAAATGGGCTGTCGATAATTGACTTCGTGTTTTGCGATCACCATGCCGGCTGTGTTCCAGTCCCACTTCTTTCCCACAATGGATTCAAAAAATCGAATTCGACTTTGCTCAAAGTAATTGAGGTAGGTCGCATTATTCACAATACCTGCAGCATCGATGTCTACGAATCGGATTTCAGGCTTGTACAAGTGTGCTTCAGGCAACTCAATTTCTATCATGTCACAAAGGTACATGGCTCTTACCTTTGTGAAATGATTGCAACGAAACGCATTTACAAAATCGTCTGGACGGCATTGATTCTGATAAGCTCCTTGCGATTTGGTGCAGAAATAAAGTCGGTCACACACTTCTCGGCGCTTATAGCCAGCGCCTTGCCGCTGATCGGCGCACTTGCCTCGGAGAAAAAAGAACTCGACCAAAGTTTTCTAACCATCCTGATCACAACGGCATGCGGAGTAGCCGCATCCATAGCACTGGCTCAGTGGAAGGTCATGGGAAATGGTTCACCTCTGAATGCATTAGTGCCATTAACTGCAGGAATCGTCTGGCTCGTCCATCAAAAACATGGAATCTCCGCATGAAAACAGTCAAAAGGCGTTGTTATTTCGCGAATTCATGAGAATTCATGCCGGCTTTTCAACAAAAAGCACCGGTTTATTCACGAAATATGCTGTAACCCCTGATATACTTGGATTCCGACCTATATATTTGACGCAGTAGTTCAAATCTAAAACCATATACCATGAACAAAGCAGAATTGGTAGATGCTATGGCAGCAGGAGCCGGCATCTCAAAAGCAGACGCTAAGCGCGCACTCGATTCTTTTATTGACGCAACTGCAGGTGCCTTGAGCAAAGGAGACCGCGTATCCCTCGTTGGATTCGGTTCTTTCTCTGTCACACACCGCGCAGAGCGCAAAGGACGGAACCCACAAACGGGTAAAGAAATCACAATTGCAGCTAAGAACGTCATTAAGTTTAAGGCTGGTGCTGAATTGAACAGCAAGGTATAATTACCTTTTGTTCTCTTGAAAGGCCCTGCGGTTTCCGCGGGGCCTTTTTCATTTCAACCCTTTCATAAGGAGACAAACAATGACAGACCCTCGGTACAAGGCGTTACTTCCGTTTCTGAGCGATGAGCGTGCTGCGCGATTTCATCAGGTACTGGAGTCGAGAACTCGGCACATATGCCTCGTTCTAGAGAATGTCTACCAGTCTCGCAATGCAAGTGCTGTCATGCGCACCTGCGATGGTGTCGGAATCCAAGACGTTCACTTAATTGAAGACATCAATCCTTGGGTGTTTAATCGCCACGTCTCAAAGGGAACACCATCGTGGCTAACGCTCCACAGGTATCAGCAACACACGAATCCAACTGAAGCATGCATTCGGCGATTGAAGCAGAGCGGTTATGAGATTGCCGTTACCTCGCCCCATGTGAATGGTCAAGAAGTCCATGACCTCCCAATTGATAAGCCCATTGCTGTGGTAATGGGAACAGAATTTGAAGGAGTTAGCGACGCCTTCCTTGCTGCTGCCAATCATCATCTCTATATCCCAATGACTGGCTTTACGGAATCACTGAACATCAGTGTCGCGGCAGGAATTATCATGCATGATCTCGTCCGGCGCACGCGCACACTTCATCCAGACCACTGGTCGTTAGTCGCAAACGAAAAAGCCATCTTGCAGGCTGAATGGGCCATGAAAACGGTTCGCAAATCCGAGGTCATCCTAAAGCAACTCAATATTTGTCCTGCAAGCGGCAACGCGCTAACATAAGATTGGCTTTTTGAAGCGATTTACCATTGATTTCGAACGATCTTTGCCCGCGATGAAAAAGCCTGATTCACTGCAAATTGGTTATCGTGACCTGCTTCATGTAGCACTGCCCATTTCAGCGGGAACAGCGTTGCAATTTTTAGTGCTTCTGACCGATAATTTTTTCCTCGCGCGCCACAGTGAAGCCGCGATCAATGGAGCTGGCAATGCAGGGCTCGTTTATATGACACTGGAAATGCTTGCCATGGGAAGCTCTGCAGCTCTGCAAATCCTCATCGCCCGACGCATTGGAGAGAACAGTCCTAAAGAGGCACTTCGAACCCTTCGAACAGGCCTGCTCATTCATGCTGTTCTGGGAATCTCCTTACTCGCAATCGGTGTTTGCCTGAATCAAGGACTTCTCGGAAATACGATCCAAAACCCCAACATTCGATCGGTATTCGAAAATTACTTTGGCATTCGACTTCTCGGCTTCTTGCCGTTTTCCATGCTTTTGGCTCTCAACGCTTTTTACACCGGAACAGCCAAGACATGGCCCATTTTAGTTGTAGCTGCAGTCACCAGCGTGTGCAACATTGTGCTCGATGCTGCCTGGGTTGAAGGGTGGTTTTGGTCCCGGCCCTTTGGTTACACTGGCGCCGCGTGGGCTTCCGTCACAGCAGAATCCTTAGGATGCCTCGTCTCATTCTTTTTATTGGCACGAATCACTCCAAAATTTTTGAACTCTTGGGAACTTCTGACTCCGTCCAAACTGAAAGTTTGGTGGGAACTGGCCTACCCGTTGATGAGCCAATTTGTCATCACCATCGCAACTTGGACAGCCTTTTTCTTTTTTGTCGAAAAAGTGGGCAGTCTTGAACTGAAGGTATCACACATCACACGAAACTTCTTCATGCTTGCCTTCATCGCAGCGCAAGGCATTCAGCAGACAACTCGCACATACGTTAGCGGCCTAATTGGCGAGAATAGAACGGAAGAATTAAAGTTGGTACTGAAACGACTCACCATTCTAAACGCCATAGGGATGCTCGTTTTATGTCATGGCTACATCTTATATCCGAAAGCATTAGCAGCCGCATTTTTCACGAATGAAATTGGAATTGAAGCGATGCAAAAAACATTGCTGGTCGTTTTCATTGGTGTCTCCATCTACACGTTTTCAGGCATCATGTTGTCCACCATTCAAGGTTTGGGCAAAACAAAAAGAGCTTTCCGAATCGAACTCATTGCAGTCAGCATCTACATTGCTGCTGCTGCCGCCCTAACATTGGTCTGGCCGCAGCCAATCTGGATCATTTGGTTGGTGGAATGGATCTACTTTTCAGGCATCGGATTGGGCAGCTGGCTCTACTTGAGAAAATTGGATTGGAATCAATTGTCACATGAAATAAATGCACAATGAGTGAATCATTTCCGAATTCCCCCGTAACGAAACCGCTGCGGATTGCCTTTTTTGGCACTCCTGAATTTGCAGGTAAGTGCTTGCGCGAAATCCATGGCGGACCGCACAAAATCGTAGCCGTGATTACATCACCAGACAAAAAATCTGGGCGAGGACAAAAAATGAGTTCATCATATGTAAAGAGGGCAGCGACGGATTTGAAGCTTCCCATGCACCAGCCCAAAAATTTAAAAGCACCCGACTTTGTTGCTGCATTCTCAAAACTCAATTGCGACATCGCAATAGTCGTCGCATTTAGAATGCTACCCGAGGTCATCTGGGATGCTCCGCGGTATGGATCCATCAATCTTCACGCCTCTTTGCTTCCTCAGCTGCGGGGCGCAGCGCCAATCCAGTGGGCCATTCGACACAAGCTAACTGAAACAGGAGTCACCACATTTGCTCTGCAGCATGCAATCGATACGGGCGACATTCTCCTTCAAGCCAACGTACCAATTTCACCCTTAGAAACGGCCGCAACATTGCATGATAAACTTTTAATAAGAGGCCAGAAACTTCTGACCCAAACACTCGAAAAACTAATCCGAGGAGAATTGAAACCTGTGGCGCAACACAAATTGAACAAGAAAGAAGAAAGATTAAACGCCCCAAAACTCGACCGAACCAATTGCCGAATCGACTGGACTCAATCTGCTGAAAATGTAGAACATATGATAAGATCCCTGTCTCCGTATCCAACCAGTTTTTGCAGCACACCTTGGGGAGATTTTAAGGTCATTTCAGCTCAGCTCATCGATACAGATTGCAAAATTGCTGCGCCTGGTGATGCGACTATCCTCCAAAACAAACTTTTGGTTTCGTGCCAAGACCGCTGGCTAGAGTTGACGAAAATCGTTCCGAAAGGCAAGAAGCCCATGAACGCAAATGCATGGATCAACGGATTGCAGCCAAGCAAAAGAGATTCTCTGGGCAATTGGAGTTGAATAGGATCTAGGACAAGCTTCGTGTATCGAGCATCAGATGCGACAGATGTGAGCCATGGTATGCGTCATCTGTTCGCCGTTCCAAATCCCCGATTCTTCCAATCGATCCATTCGAACCTCCCCTGCAGCATGAACAATGTGTGAAGGGCTTTTTAAAATTCCCACATGCACAATGAGACCAGCCTCATTTTTGAAGAATGCCAAGTCGCCACGTTTGCGCTCGCTCCATTTCACTCGCTCTCCCTCTTCGGCTTGCTGGCTTGCGTCACGCCGCAAACGCTTGCCGCATAGCGTGAAAGCCAGCTGAACCAATCCAGAACAGTCAATCCCCCACACGCAACGTCCACCCCAACGGTATGGAGCACCGATAAAAGCGGTCGCCGCATCGAAAGGATCTGAATGCGCTTCAAACATTTTCTTTATCGAAAAAAGAGGCTCAACCTCTATCCCTGAAAACGACCATTGGGAAGCCTCATCAAGGTGTAAAACCGCACCCGCTGGCAACTGAATTACTGAGCCGTCACGGCGAACCCAAGGAGAGGTTGGAGTCTGAATCAGAAATGGCTTGAGCGTCTCCTTTTCAGCCAAACTTTGGTTCATAATTCTCCACTGCTTCAGATCTGTCCAGCCTTGATAATTGTCTGCCATCAACTCAATTCGAATCCAATCCTTGGCTCCAATTTCAAGAATCATAGCGGTCTCCCCAGCGAGCGCTTCGGAGCACATTTCAGCGGCATCAGAGGGATTGGTCCGCAATGGTGCACAGGGAACAACCAGTTCTATCTGATCTCCAGTGCCAAACATTACAGTGCTTCCACCATGAGTGCACTGGCACCGCCGCCACCATTGCAAATCCCTGCACCACCCTTGCTCATTCCTCTCTTGCGCAGAGCATGGATGAGTGTGACAACAATTCGTGATCCGCTTGAGCCCAATGGATGACCAAGGGCAACAGCGCCGCCGTTCACATTGACCGCTTCCGGATTAAGGTCCAAAAGATTCATGTTCGCAATGCCCACAACTGAAAACGCCTCGTTCAACTCCCAAAGTTCGACACTCCCAGCATCCCAACCCGCTTTTGAAAGGGCGATTGGAACAGCCTTTGCTGGCGCCGTAGTGAACCATTCAGGCTGATGAGCTGCGTCTGCGCAAGCCACAATTTTAGCGATTGGCCTCAACCCCAGTCGTTCCAATGCGTCTTCCGAAACAAGAACCAGTGCACTCGCACCATCATTGAGCGTGGAAGCATTGGCAGCAGTCACAGTACCTTCCTTTTGAAAGGCAGGGCGCAAACTTCGAATCTTATCCATTTTCACCGCCTTGAATTCCTCGTCTGCAGTCACCTGAATTGCTTCTCCACGACGCTGCGGTACAGACACGGGCACAACCTCTTCATCAAATGCTCCGGACTCCCACGCTGTGGCAGCGCGTTCGTAACTCGAAATGGCAAAGTCATCCTGCGCTTCTCGAGAAATTTCATGTTCTTTCGCGCAAAGCTCAGCACAGTTTCCCATGTGCGTGGCGTTGTAAACATCCGTCAACCCATCCAGCAGCATTCCATCGTGCATCTTCATGTCGCCAAACTTCGAGCCGGTCCTACCTGAAAAATAATGAGGAACGCGACTCATGTTCTCCATGCCGCCCGCTACAACCACATCAGCATCACCCAAAGCAATCGCCTGAGCAGCAAGCGAAATGCATTTCATACCGCTCGCACAAACCTTATTGACCGTTGTGCACGGAACATCATCAGGTATACCTGCTGCCATTGCAGCCTGCCTCGCCGGAGCTTGTCCCAATCCCGCTTGAAGGACATTTCCCATGATCACTTCATTCACTTCATTCGGAGAAATCCCCGCTGCATCGAGGGCACCGCGGATAGCGGCTGCTCCAAGTTGAGGCGCAGGCACAGTTGACAGTGACCCAAGAAAACTTCCCATGGGCGTTCGAACAGCAGATAAGACGTATACAGGTTGACTCATTTCAATGGTATTACAGTGCGAATTTAACAGGTGTTGGATGGAGTTGGCCAAGAAATCGCGGTTTTGGCATGATGCTTGGGTTTCAGAAGAAGTTAGCATCTTGAGCAATACGCATCAAGTGAATTTGGTTTAGGTTAAGCAAGGCATTGGGAAACGTCCCAATGCTTTGTTCTTTTTGTCTGATTAACAATCACTTATGGAATTCACCTAAAACTTTATTCAGAATGAACGTAACATTCTAGCCTTCGACGCCGTAGGAAATGAACGATTCTTACAATTCGAAATCATGTCCATAACCGGTATACCCATCCCACATGCGCCCAGCGTTTTGGAACAGTACAAAACCTTGATCAGGCACGTACACGCCGAACCCGTCATGATTCGGAGAGCCATGAGAATAGCCTTCCGCAGTTTGAGCCCAAAGGACTCGATTGAATTAAGAGATTGGCTAGAAGGCCGTTACCAGCTTTAATCTGATATCAGAACACAGCTCATTCAGGCTGTGTTTTTTTTACCGTCGAGGTTGGGCCGACCTTCTCTGTGATTTTGTCGACTGTTCTCCATTCTTCTGAATTGCACGCTTCCATGCCGGCACAGCCTTAGGCCCCTTTCCTCCTTTCATCAAATTCAGAAAATCTTGGGGAACACGGGATTTGATGGCAATCTGCTCTCCATCAGGTCCTTCGATATCCAAGCCAAACAAATGCAATCCTGAACGCCCCATCGGATCAGGCACTTCCTTCCCTTTCCCGATCAGGTAACATTCCAAGCGTCGCAGACCGGACATCAGTACCGGAATCTGATCGAATCCAAGGGTCATTTTTAACAAGGTATGGGCACTAGTCGCCCTCATTGTTCGGTATTCAAACTCATACTTATCCTTCCGCTTTCCATCATCATCCTTTGAATAACAAAAAAGAACATCATCGGCAGGCAAATGACCTTGAATGATCACATACATGCGCTTGGTAAAATGGCCCCAATTGTCCTGAAGGTGCTTTCTCCAACGCAGATCCTTCGCGATGATGCAAACTCCTGAAGATTCCTTTTCGATTCGATTGACAAATTGCACTGCATTGAGGTTGGATCGATTGGCTTCCAGCCATTGCTTCATGCGTGTGTAGCTTGTCTTAACTTGAGGCTTGGGCGAGGCAAAAACCATGCCTGCGGGCTTGATGTACGCTAAAATAAAATCGTTCTCATAAACAACTTCGTACGGTGGCTTCTCCTCTTTGGCCTTTGCTGAATTCTTGGACGAAGCACCTCCTAAGTCGAAGTCTTTTGCCCCACTTTGCTTACTCAAGGCCGTCCACGAGACCATTGCGCCTGCTTTCAGTTCCGAAGATGGAATCCGTACAACGTTTCCGTCTACTGCGACAGCGCCAGCCTTCACTGCCGTTCGAGCACGTGTTCTTGTGGCATATCCCGCGTTTTCCATCAAGTATTCCAACAGCATAACATCGGCCTCCACGCGTTTACTTTCCATGCTGCGAAGTTACTCCATCGGCATGCAATAGTCACGCTCAACGATACATTGAAGCAATCACTCCGTTGCTGGCGTCGATGAGCTCATTGTATGGAAGACCTGCTGAACATCGTCATCCTCCTCCAATCGCTCAATCAACTTCTCCACTTCTGCCGTGTCTTCTGCATTCAACTCCTTCGTGGTATTGGGCACGCGCTCCAATCCAGACTCTATGATCTCTGCTCCGTCATCCTCTAATTTTTTCTGCAAAGAACCAAAGGACTCGAAGCTTCCTGTCACAATAAAAGCATCCTCATCCATTTCAATCTCTTCAGCTCCAAAATCAATGAGCTCGAGTTCTAATTCCTCCTGATCCAACCCTTCAGATTTTATCTTGAAGAAGCAAACATGGTCGAACATAAACTCCACACTGCCTGAGGTACTTAAGCTCCCATTCCCCTTGTTAAAATGACTTCGGACATTGGCAACTGTCCGGTTGTTATTGTCAGTTGCAGTTTCAACAAACACCGCAATACCGTGGGGAGCATAACCCTCAAAGTTTACTTCTTTGAAATCGCTTGTATCCTTGTCCGTCGCCTTTTTTATTGCCCTCTCGACATTGTCCTTTGGCATATTTGCCGCACGACAGTTTTGAAGAACTGCCCGCAACCTCGGGTTCATATCAGGGTCAGTGCCATTGCCTTCCCGTATAGCAATGATAATATCCTTGTTCAGTCGCGCAAAAATTTTAGACATGGCGGCCCACCGCTTAAACTTCCGCGCCTTTCGAAATTCGAATGCTCTTCCCATTTCAATAGTTCTGTTCTTAGCAAATATCGCACACCGAAAGCAACATCTTTCGTTTGTAGCGTGTTATTCCACTAAATTGCATTTGCCCATTGCGGAACAATCACATTCCTAAAGCAGCATTGAAAGTTAAAAAAAACGCCATGACAACCGCTACCAAGTTCCAGGCAACGCTTTCTGTTATTGCAATATTGGGCTCCTCAGCATTTTTGCAAAGCTGCCAGTACAATGTTGAAGATCCTTGCTCGGAACGAACAGCCGTCTACAATGCGTCTGTAGCTCTTGTCCTTGATGCTCATTGTTCCGGATGTCATGGAGGCACCTACCCCGAAGCTGGCGTCGGGCTAGACAATTATGATTCTGCTGCAGACGCAACACTTTCAGGCGAAGTGATTTATCGCATAGGTCTGCCCGCAAACGATCCTCTGGCAATGCCTCCCTATGGCAGTTTTAGCGACTGCGATATCGCTCTTTTAGAAAAATGGGCAACGCTTGGTGCGCCCGAATCCGAATAAACCGATGAAATCGACCATACTTGGCCTCGCCACCTTGCTCTGTTGCTCATGCTACGGCCAGCAATGGATGACTCGCAATGGAAACGTGGATTTTTTTTCTGCAACCTTCGCCGAAAATATTGAAGCGAAGAATGAAATGGCATCTGGAATTCTGGCGACAGACGGCCAATTTGCTTTTCGAGTTCCAATTTTGGGATTTCGTTTTGAAAAGGCCCTCATGGAAGAGCACTTTAACGAGAATTACTTGGAATCCACAAAGTTCCCTAATGGGTCTTTCGAGGGGTCCATTGTTAACTGGAACATGGAACTCAACGATGGAGCCTGGCACGAAGTCGTTGCCAGGGGAGAGCTCACCATCCATGGCATTGCAATTCCTCGCGAAATCCCTTCAAAAATCCAATGGAATGGTGAAGCCTGGCAAATCCAGTCAGAGTTTTTAATCGCAACTGCAGATCATGAGATTCCCATTCCCAAAATGGTTCGAAAAAAAATCGCAGAAGAAATTTCCGTTGAAGTGAACTTGAGTCTCTCACCTCGATGAAGCGTTTCACTTCCCCGTCACGAAGCAAATGGGCTCTGCTCGTCATCACCTCACTGGTATTGCTGTCGTCTAGCATACAGGCACAAAGCCTTTTGGATGACTTAAACGAAGACGTTGCCCCTGCCCATCCCGTTTATGCGACTTTCAAGGACACCCGAATCATCAATGTTCAAAGCAATGAAACCCCGGGAAAGAATGTGATGCACTTTGTCATTGCACACCGTTTTGGCCAAATCAACGAAGGTGCATACGCACTCTGGGGGTTGGACAATGCAAGCATGCGAATGGCGTTTGATTACGGATTGACAGATCGTATCTGCCTCAGCGTAGCCCGCAGCACATTTCAAAAGACGTTTGAATCATCATTGAAGTTGAAATTGCTGCAGCAACAATCCGATGACAGCGTGCCTGTGGGCATCACCTTGTACGGAGTGACGATGGCTCGGGGAGATTCTGTTTACGCTGGGAACATCGAAAACAGAACATTCAAAAATCGACTCAGCTATACCTACCAGGCCATCATTACGCGAAAATGGAATGAAAAATTCAGCTTGGCCATTGTGCCATCTTTTACACATCGAAACCTGGTGGCCTACACCAATTATGGGCACGATCAATGGACAATCGGAGGCGGAGGGCGATACAAAATTGCGCAACGCGTAAGCTTGAACGCAGAATATCATGTCTTACTCAACAAATGGCGAGACGATGTCAAAAATAGCCTTTCAATGGGCGTGGACATTGAGACTGGGGGACATGTATTCCAATTGCACATCACCAATTCCAGGGGCATGTTCGAGCGTGCTTTTCTTACAGAAACAACTGGTGGCTGGATGGAGGGCGCTTTGTTCTTCGGATTTAATTTGAGTCGAGTTTTTGACTTTTGAAGGAAATGGCATGAACTTTGGTTCTTCAATCGATAAGATGAAGAAACTACAATTGATCGTAACGATGTGCCTTGTCGGTATCACCTCAAACGCCGCCGGCCTCGATGGTTACTTTGCAACCGGTGATTCCACTAGAACGAATGAAAAACGAGAGAGCGAAGGATACTGGGGAGGAATCTCGTTGAGCGCAGCTTCAATGGGACAATTCCAAGGCAATCTGGAAGATTATTCCGCGACTTTGGGTGCGCGACCCGATTTGGGCATCATCACCAACGATGCTCTAGAAAGTTGGAGGCTGGAGCTGAATCCATTTGAATACCGTCAGCGCATCCTTGGAGAGTTCGTGGGGTTCACCACAGGCTTAGGCTTTGATTGGTGGCATTATGGCCTGGATAATTCTCATATCCTGATTCACGATGAAGCCAACAACATAATCACATCCGAACCTATCAGCAACGACACCATAAACATCCAGAAGAACCAGCTGAATGCTGTGTTTCTCCGATTGCCGCTACTGGTGAGTATTCGAACGGCTCGATCAGGCAGCAAAGGACTTCATGTTGAAGCTGGTTTTGTGGGAGGTTACCTGCTTGGCAATTCCTACCAATATGAATACCAGAAGAACGGCTCTACAACAAAGGTCAAGGAAAAAGACTTTCGTGTGAATCCGGTGCAAGTCAATGCTCGAATTGGTGTGGGATTCAAGAATGTCAGCCTACTCGGCGAAGCATCTCTGCTTCCCTTCTTCGATGAAGTCCAGACGGATCAACCCACCATGCATGCATTTTCACTGGGCTTGCAATTTGCCTTTAATGACTAAGGCCTTCGGCCATTCCGACTTTCGCTTGCAATCGCTTATCCTTAGCGCAATAGCATGAAAGAACCGCGCATGGTCTCTTTCTCTGGAACGGTCAATATGTAGTAGTAAGTTCCTTCCGCTACGCCTTCTGCTCTCCAATTGTTTCCATAATTGAATTTCTCATAAACAAGTCCTCCCCATCGGTCAAAAATGGTCAGGCGATTGCCCTGAAAAGACTGCAGGTATTTGAAAACCAATGCATCATTGACATTATCCCCATTCGGCGAGAAAACATTTACAGTTTCAATGTCACATCCAACCACATCCAATTGAACCTGCTCGGTATCTCCGCAAAGTCCATCCAATACATGGGTCACCTCCAATAATCCGACACCTGCTGCCATCAAATCAATGGTACCTGATTCTGAAATGCAATCTTCGCAATTGGCGCTCCACAAACCTCCGGGCCATTCAACTCCAGGCTGGAGGTCTTCCAAAGCCAAGCATACCCAATCAGGCAGATTGACTATCGCATCCCTTTGAGGAACAACGGTGACTTCCATTGCATCTTGATCGCTGCAAACGTCATTAATGGTATAAACCAATTCGTAGGTCCCTGCACCAACTGCCGGATCAAATTCATTTCCCACCAAACATCCGTCGCAATCGGAAGACCAAACACCTCCCGCTTCTAATGATTCTAATGCTTCCAAATCACCTGACTCGCACAAATCTGACAATGGAACGACAGTAGCATCCACCGCTGCGGCTATTTGAACAGTACCCTGAATGGACTGGCTGCAGGGGTGATCGAACGTATAAGTCACGCTGATGACACCCAAATCGTTGGCCGCAAACAACCCCGAATTCTCATTTAAAATACAGCCTGGACAATCTGTCGAAGACCACTCACCATTTGCCCCATCAGCATACGAATCAGGAATATCACCGTCAAAAACAAATTCAAGATCAACCTCGCTGCCCTCGCAAATCGGCTCCATTGTTTCGAATGTTCCTTCTAGCACTGGTCGAACATCCACAGTCCAATATGCTGTATCGGTGCAAGCACCGTTGGCAATGCTATATTGAATCGGCAAGAGTCCAACTGGCGCAGATCCGACGTCGAATAGTCCTGCAGAATCCAAACAAGATTCACATGGAGCAGACCATGCCCCTCCCTGAACATTTACGTCGAACAAATACTCATCATCTGTTTCGCAAAAGCTAGCCGGGACATTGGATCCCGCAATGGCAACACTTTCACTCACAGAGACCTGAATCTCATCACCGACAGGACAATACGAATCTGGGGTAAAAGTCACCGTGTAAATGCCAGACTGCATGCCTTGAGCGATAAATGTGCCTGAGAGGGAATCAATGCATCCTTCGCAATTTGAAGCCCAGTATCCGGGCACGTCAGCAATATAAATAGCACTATCATCTTCACACAAAATTGTAGGTCCATTGATGCTCCCCTCTAACAATTCGGATACTCCGACTTCAACCGTCGACACACCCGGACAAACACCGAGAGTGGTGAAAATCACTTCATTCAAACCGTCATCTGCCGACTCTGCAAAAAACACTCCTGTATTCGCAATGATACAGTCACCGCAACTCGCGGACCATACCCCGAAAGGTGGTGTGGCATTGAAATCGAAAATCTCATCATCGCACAGGGCTTCCGACGAAGCGGTAAACACTGGTTGAGGTGTAGCGCTGATAAACAGTTCTGTGGACTCTACATCAGCGAAACATAAACCGTCCAATGTATGAGTAATTTGGAGCCAACCGCTACCCGCAATCCCCGGATCAATGGTCAACAACTCCTCGTCAAAACAACCATCACAACTGACTTCCCATGCCCCTGAGCCTTCCACGGGCATCAAAGCAAAAGGGTCACCGCCACTGCAGACCGGAGAGTTCCATTCAAAATCGGCATTCACATCACTTACTGCAACAACCTCTAGATCATCCGAAACAACCTGGATGTAATCATCAAAAGTTGGCTCAGGGCCAACGTATTGATCGAGGCAAAAGGTCGCGGTACCCGATTCTCCATCTTCCAGTGTAAATGTCTCAATCTCATTGCCACTTGGGTCGATAATGGTCAAATTTGCTGAACCCCAGCCATTTCCTCCTGTATCGAACATTTGGAGTGCGTAACAGCCATTTTGAAGGCATGCGGAGCCGTTGAATGGTGCACCATCAGCAAGCACCGTGGCCCCTGCTTCTGACACAATGGCCCAATCAATTTGATTGTTATTGAACCCTCCTCCAGCGGAGGAAACCACCACATCAAATTCAGTGCAAAACTCGCCCTCGGGCAATTGTGAGAACCAGCCTGTGACCGTGGTTGATTGTCCACTGCAAAAATCAAGCTGATCCCCAATACCGAGGAACGTATCGCCTTCGTACCAAAGCGTCGTTCCCTCTACCACTTCACTTGAGGCAAAACGCCATGCCTCATTGGTCGCATTCCAATTGCCGGTGTTGAATCCCTCGGGTGACAACCCTTCAGATCCAGTTGCGTTTTGGATTCCAACTGAAGCTTCCGCGTTACTTGACCATGTGCCCGAGCATTGAGGTCGATTCCCAATATAAACCTCGATGATATCGCTGCCTTCATAAAGAACAATCTCAGCGCTCACTTCATTGTTGCTGCAAGCATACTGGCAAACCGCGTTGTACGAAACCACAAACTCCCTGCAAGGAGCAATACCGTATGTCGCGAAGCGCACATCGCCGCAAAAAGTTGGATTCAAATCGCTGTAAACAGCCATGACACTGTTCAACGGCATGTTCCCTCCTGGAATGTCTCCGGGTGGATTATACGGCGCATTCTCGTTGAGGTCAAATGATATCCAGCCATTGGGAGAAATACGACACTGGGTGTAATCGTTGCCATAGAAATTGAACGTAAAGCCGAGCGGAACGTTTGTCGCCGCAGCCCAATCATCATCTCCTGTGCTAATCGCAGCAGCTCCTTGATTAAACGGATAAGGAAGTTGATAATCAATTTCCTCTACTTCATAATCAACTCCACTTGCAGCGACGCTTGCAATGTTGGGTGAAAACAATGTAAGACACGAATCTGTGCAAGAAATTTCAACATCGTCACCAATACTGAAAACTCCAAAGTTTGCGCATTGACCAAATGCTTGCGCAATCGAAAAGAGGAAAAACAACAAAAAAACACCCCGAGCATTGAATCGTGCTTTGCAGGATTTGAAGGTCTCCTTGTCCATCTGATGCGCATGCAGTCCAAGTGCTTCAAAAAGCATGAACATCTCTCGTGTTAAACGTGTTACTTTCATATATAACAACAATATGAGATATTTTGCTGAAATTACCGCCATCGTCTCCGCGACAATTGCGTTGGTCATAGCGCTCAGTGCTTGGAACATTACGAAATCTGTAGACTCATTCACCCCGCAGAAACCCATGGAATCCTTTTACAAACTTGAAGCGCGGACGATAGATGGAGACGTATTCTCTTTCGATCAGCTGAAAGGTAAGCGAGTGCTCATTGTCAATACCGCATCGAAATGCGGCTTCACCCGCCAATATGAAGGCCTTGAAAAATTGAATCAAAACACGAATGAAGATGATTTCGTGATTCTCGGATTTCCATGCAACAACTTCGGAGGACAAGAGCCCGGAAGCGCTGAAGATATTGCCACCTTCTGCAAGAAAAACTATGGCGTGACCTTCCAAATGATGGATAAAGTTAGCGTTTACGGTAAGTCGCAACACCCTGTCTACCAATGGCTTTGCAAGGAAGAAAAGAACGGAGTTCGTGATAACAAAGTGATGTGGAACTTCCATAAATTCCTCATCAACGAAAACGGCGAATTAACCAATTCCCTTCGCAGTGGTGTGGACCCAATGGACGAGGAGATTTTCTCGTTCGCTCAAGGAAAATAAGACGCCAAACATTGACGATGTCTGGTTAACTTGCTCGCATGCAAGTACGAACCAAATACCTGTGGAGCAGGTGCATCACGCTGATTGTAACTGCTTTTATGTCCTTTGGCGTCCATGGACAGATGAGCATCACATCCCCCGCTGATTTTCTAGGTTACCAGTTGGGCGACAAGTTTACTCCGCATCATCAGGTTGCTCGCTACACTGAGCGTTTGCACCAAGAGCTTAAAGTTTCAGAATTGATTTCTTATGGAACCACTGCTGAGGGCAGACCTTTGCAGTTGCTCGTCATGTCTCACCCCCAGAACATGAAGGAGTTGGCCTCCTTCAAAATGCAACATCTGAGCCGTGTACAAGGTGGCTCGGGAATTGAAAAATGGGATGATGTGGCCCTTGTGTGGCTGAGCTATAATGTACACGGAAATGAGGCTGTCTGCACTGAAGCCGCGTTGGAAGTGATGCACAAAATCGCCGAAGACGTTGCAGATGAAGAAGACTGGCTTAAACACGTCATTGTTCTTGTTGACCCCTGCTTGAATCCTGACGGCCACGACCGATACACCAATTGGTTCAATCAATATGCCTCATTGACGCCAAATGCTGATCCGCTGGCTTATGAGCATGACGAGCCATGGCCGGGAGGTCGTCCGAATCATTACTTGTTCGATTTGAATCGTGATTGGGCCTGGCAAACTCAGTCCGAGAGTCAAATGCGTTCTCAAGTATATCATGAGTGGATGCCACATGTGCACTGCGATTATCACGAAATGGGTTATAATTCTCCTTACTATTTTGCTCCAGCCGCAGAACCTTTTCACGAATCGATTACAGACTGGCAAAGAGCATTTCAAGAGGAAATTGGAAACGCGACAGCACAAGATTTTGACGCTCGAGGTCAGTTGTATTATACCCGAGAGTCCTTTGATTTACTTTATCCAAGCTACGGAGACACCTATCCGATTTACAATGGATCAATAGGTATGACCTATGAACAGGGAGGCAGCGGAAGCGCAGGCGTATTGGTCCTGCAAAATTCAGGCGACTCATTGAGTTTGGATCAACGCATTGAAAATCACGTTTCAAGTAGTTTTGAAGCGCTTTTTACAAGTGCGCGTCTCAGTTCAGCATTGGTGAATCAAATGGCAGAATTCTTTGAAATGAATCGAACAAAGCCATGGGGTCGATTCCATGCCTATCACATTCCTATCAACGATCACAACATTTCACGCGCTCGACAATTGACAACTTTCTTGGAAAGGCATGAAATTGAATGCGAGGCAGTGAAAATTGATCAACGGATCTCCGAGGCTTGGGAATATGGAACAGGGCAGAAACGGACCATTATCGCAAAAAAAGGAGACTTGCTCATCAATGCACATCAGACCCATTCAGGAATCCTGAATGTTTTATTTGATCCCGACCCCGTGTTGACTGACTCCTTGACCTATGACATTACAACGTGGAGCATTCCATACGCATATGGATTGCCCACTTATGGACTCAAAAGCATGCCAATGGCTCAATCTTGGACCAATGAACACGAATTACGAGACGTAGAATCCGCCTACGGTTGGGCTGTTCAGCGAAACGGAATCAATGACTCTCGATTTACAGCGCAAGCTATGAATGCGGGGATTCGTTTAAGGACCAATGCCGAACCAATTCTCTATGATGATGTATCTCTGAATCGCGGAAGCTTGCTCATTCTAAAAGCAGATCAGAGTGCTTTTTCTGAAGAGAAATTGATGAACCAATTGCAAAGGCTTTCTGAAGCTTGCGATGTTGAACTGATCCCTTTGGTCGGCGGTCATTCGCAAAGCGGACCTGACATGGGGTCAGATGATGTTTGGCTTTTGAAACCTCCACGCGTAGCCTGTTTATCTGGAGAAAGTGTGTCGAGCCTTGGTGCGGGGGAATCGTGGTGGCATTTTGAACAAGAGTTGGATTACCCGATCACCATGCTCAACAATCGCATGTCGACCCCTGAGGAATGGAAAGCTTATGATGTCTTGATTATTCCCTCCGGCTGGTACGAATCCGCGAACGAAGAGTGGCTTGCCGAGTTGAGCGCCTGGATTCAAGATGGCGGTCGTGCCATTGCTATTTCAAGTGCTCTGAACCTGTTTGCCGATCGCGCCGAATGGGGGCTTCAACGCTTTGACGATGACACCCAAAAAATGGAAGCCAATGACCGAAGAGCAGAGGAACGCAAACTAGATCGTTCTGAGCCGTTTGGCAACAGAAACCGCAACCGGGCCAAGCGAACAGGAGATGGATCAATCTACGCGATCTCACTCGATCTCTCGCATCCATTGGCATGGGGTTATTCGGATTCACCATATTATACATTGCGATCATCCAACCGCAGGTATGCTGCCTTGGAAAACGATTGGAACGTCGGTACGTACGGCAAAAACCCTGAGGCCGTGAGCGGCTTTGTTGGAAGTCGTGCCAATCTCGATTTGGGAGGCAGCCTTGTTTTCGGAGTGGCATCGATGGGCCAAGGATCCATCACTTATCTTGCCGACAACCCATTATTCCGGGGATTTTGGGAAAACGGAAAGCTCTTGTTTGACAACGCTGTGTTTTTCAATCAATATTGATCTTAAGGCCCAAACATGGGCTCATACAACTGGGCCATTACTCGTGATTTGAGTCGCATTGTATGGCGGGCTTCAGCAGGCTCCAAAAGTTGGGCTTCACTTCCCCACTGCATCAACCATCGAATGAGGGATTCGTCAACCACCAAATCGATGGTGAAAATCACTCCTCCCCCTGCCCTTTGCAATCGCATGTCTTGAGCTGGATGAATGGGGTCGACCATGAAACGGCTCGCTACATTTTCGGACAGCCAAATTTGAACGGATTCAGTGGACTGCTCTTCTGACCCGATGATACCGGGGCTCAACCCCATGCGTTGCCCAGCATACTTTGACCAAGACCATTCCTTCACATTCCGAAAAGCGGTCGGAAATTGAGCTGTTACATCGTCAACGGAATCGATCGATTTGAGCGGCACGAGCATTCTAAAACCATCTTCTGCTTCGTCATCCCATGCCAACATACCCAGCATCCATTCATTTTCTTGACAAGTGAGCCATTCTGCAAGGCATGTTGCATGGGTCAATGGAGCATCGTGCCGGAGGCGATAACCAACTCGAATGGGCCGTGACTTTGCCGCTGCCTTTGACAAAACAGGCAACCATTTTCGACTGGCGTCAGGCGATCGATGGTCTTCAAAAACAGATGAGGCTTCCACCGCATTCGCATTCCTGCTCCGAAATCGCTCTTGCAGATCCTCGGTAAACAACTCAAAATGCGTACGCAAACGCGATTCAGCCTCCCACCACCATTCTTGACCACTGATGAAGTGAAACAACTCGAGGTGCCTAAAAAGATCGTCCAAGGCCAAGGCTTGATTTGCTGAAAGTGCCGAATTTCGGATACTCATTCCTTCACGTTCATAGCGATAGTGTGCTTTACGACTGCGCGAGAGCTTAAGGATTTTGACATCGAACAAGCCTTGCATATCGACCAAATCTTTCTCCAAAGTCCGCATGGCTATGGGTTTCGTGTGAGCCGAAAAGTCCGCTATTCTCGCATTAATCGTTCCAAGTAAGTCTTCCTTAAACCAGCATTTATCCTCTCCAGCATTGACACTCTGATTGGTCGCCTCGGATAGGCATTCATCGATGACGATGTAACGCAAAAAAGCAAGACGGTGGCTAGAATTCATGGCTCAGGCAAGTGTGTGTCGCAAAGTAGCTGCGAACTTAGTCACTAAATGCCTTGGTTTAGAACTGCGGGCTGCTTGTGCTGCTTGGAACTGCAAAGGGCTCGCATTCCGATTTGGGAAAATTGCGCCTCTGACTCGAAGTCCAACCCATCCGAAGAACAACCCCCAGCTGAATATGAATTGAGGGGGCATTTGTCGGCCAATAAATGGAATCTACGGGCTGAGTTCTGCTACCATCCAAAGCAAATTCTGTCCAGTTGAACATCCGATACGAATCAGCTGCAGCAGTGAACAATAGAGGTCCAAAATTCAGCGCAATACTCATGCCAAGATTGGGACCAAGTCCTTCCCGCGAACCATAAGTAAGAGCAGTTTTCATTCGCTTTCCCCACTGTTGATTCCAGCTGCTTCTCCAGCTCATTGGCAAGCCTCTCCTCTTTCTCATCATCGCACCAAGAGATGGCTTCCAACTCGCATTAGGCCAAGGAGTGAATTCCGAGCCTAAACTCCAAACAGCACCCAAACGCGTCTGAAAATTCGCTGCATTTTCAGAAAAATTCGCCATCTCCGACAATTCCTCTGCCATGCCCATTGCCCAATACTCGAGTGAATCCACTGCCGAAGCTGCTGTCCAACCACCTGCAGCATTCCAATCCAAACCATTGAAATCGACGGAAACCGGCTGACTCCTGAAACTTCTCGTGTCCTTTTTCCAATTGATTCCGCCCAAGTCATTGACTTGAGCAAACAACATCCACTTAGGATTGGGACGGAATTCGCCTCCAAGATCAATCGCCAAACCGCTTCCTACTCCTGTTAAGAGTCCATCCCTGATCCGCTGCATCGTATTCTGGTCAATATCTTGTGAATCAAGCAATTGCATCAACGACCACATCCCACTGGTTTGTAACATGCCCTCACCAGAAATCGTCCAGTCCCAAGTGGATTCATCAGTGTGCCAGTTCAGTTCTGACATTGAAAGCTCACCTTTCCGAATTCCACGCAAGTAATTCAATCGAAGACCCGATGACCATTTCTGATTCCAATTTCGCTGCCATCCCAAGTAAAAGGTGCGGCGATGCTCCACATTGATGCCCAAATTCGAGAAGTCCAAGGCGTCCTGGTCCAATAAATCAAAATTGGCATTGCCCGTAAAGAGCAGGCGTAACAAGTCAGATGGCAAGTCAATCGAGGCGTGAAGCACTTCACGAATGCCACCGTGCACAAAAGATCTTTTGTTTTTGAAGAACTTCCCGAATTGAATCAAGTCTGCTTGAATGTCCATCGCCAAGCGATTTGGATTTTCCCAAGCCGCAAAAAGTTCATCCAGCTCGAGTGTGGCAAGGCTAGCATTGTCTGATTGCGTCAGCCAAGTCGCAGGATGAAAGGCTGTGTTTGACAGGGAAATGGACATATTTCCCAGCGCTGGCAAAGCCAAGAAACCGAATTGTGGCTGGCTCGCAATTTGCATCTCCAAATGTTGCGGAGATAGATCATTGAAGGCCAAACTATGCGCGTTCTGCGCTTGAACATGAGATCCAAACCAAAGGCAAATAAGCGCAACTAAAATGCGATGAGAGCGTTCCTTTTTCATTGCTCGAGTGTGATGGCACAGCTGACGCGTGCAGATAACTTCAACTCAAATTCATCCTCCGGAAAAAACCGAACCGAACTGCCGTTTTGAGCATCGGGAGTGCCCAAAGTGAGCGCAATCTCGATGCCTTCACAATCAAGGCTCAATAACTCAGTGGCTTGGTCACGAGTCAATACGATGTCCATGATGGTTTGGGTCCGCTTCATTACACGTCCATAGTGTAAATCCGCTGATCCCAAGGAGTGATCAACTTGACCTGCGGCAATGTGAAATGCCTCTGCACCGCTATTCTCGGACAAACTATCAATTGTGAGGTCATCCCCATCAATGAATGAAACCTGCAAGTCCATGCCCAAGGGCCATCCATTTTCTGCGATGAATCTGAGGGCAACTGACTCCACATCTTGCCAGTCCAAAGGAGGATTGATGGCCGCATTGAGTTCAGAAGAAATCTTTTCGCGAAGGGTATCCCTCCAAGTCAAACCCATGCCCCATCCCGTCAAGGGAACCTCCAATGCCCCGTCAATTTCTAAGGTGCTCTCATTCGTCAAAAAGTTGGAACTTTCGCTGGCTGGATTGACGACCAATTGACCTCTGAGAATGGCGCTATCTGGCCTCATTTCCAGCGCTTCGGACAATGTCGGTGACGTCCCAGAATTATCAACTACATGGACCATTTGAGCCGACGAACCGACTGAATTTGCCGCTGGTATTACTGGAAATTCCGTGATATCCGGACCGCCAATGTCCCAAGTCCCAAGGTTTGAAATGAATGCAAATTCGTTCCATTGAACTCCAATGGGAATGCCACTGGAATTGCGAGCATTCAATCGAATGCGCGGATCAGCAAAATGCAGTTGGTCCTGATCCCACACTTCGAGCAATGGCAGCGGTTGGGCAACATTAAAATCAACGGACGTTTGAGAACCGAACTTCCCAAATGCACCGGAAACGTTCGCGTCTTGCCATTGGACTTCGATGGAAATCGAGGCCCCTTCGTTGACATGGGTCCCCGATGATTCCAAAACAATGTCCCAATCACACATCACTTCAAGGCCATCATCATTGGGAAAAATACCGCGCGCATTTGCCGTGCTCACGACGGCCGACCCTTCAAAAGGCAATTGCCCGGCATATTCCATCTCTACGTTCAAAACAATGGGCGTTCCCCCTGCAAAAAGATTCGTGCAAATCAATTGAATGCTCTGATCCATTGGTATGTCAGAAGTGATGAACACCGAAAGGATTCCTTGGTCAAGCCAGAGCGAGTCAACGGAGTCCATTGACGGCAGTTCAAATGTCCATGACGTTTCATAAGCCAAACTCAATTGCTCGGCTTCTGGCAGATTGCTCAGCGCATAGGCAGTAGCCTCATCCAATTCGAATACCTCGTCAAGCCCTTCATTGATCAACGGCAATTCAATGGGAGGAGACTCCAAGAGTTCAAATGGCCGAACGAACATAGCGGACCCTGAGGCCTGGTCGAGATCCCAGTGCAGGCTATCAACTTGGTCCAAAGCCTGCTGGACGGTCCAAGTGCCGGATCCGAGAGAAATCCCAAAAGCGGGATTTGCCTCACCTGAAATGGGCATGTCCTCTCCAAGTTCGAAACGTTGCTCAATGCATCCCAACATGCAGGTGACGACAAACAGTGTGCCGCACAGCGGATTTAGGAATCGTTGCAGTGAATGGGTGGAAAAAAGTTTCATGAGGAATGTCCTTATGAACTGGTTTACGCAAGATTACCGATTAAGGTTTTACTCGTAACATTTAATCCAATCGTTCACACATATCTTGTCCATGTCATACAGAACCAAAGAAATCCTTTTGATGAGCTCAAACTGTAACGGGAAACGGCCATTCAAGATTGAATCGTTAACCTGAGCGACGGAGTCTGTTGAGCGAAAAGTCACCGATCATTCTTCATCGCATATGGTTCAAAAACGCAGCAGAATGCAGCTTTATAGTCATGTATTCCACTCTCAAAAAACGTGGCCCGTATTCGGGCGCCATTGAAGCGACATCCTCATCGATTGCCAAGTCAAATTGTATGATTAAATGTTTGTTGACTGGTCGCAGTTGTACGAAATTTAACCCATGAAGAGGTTTCAGTGGCTGGTCATACTTGTCTTCTTTCAATTAGCTTTCTTGAATTGCAGCCTCGACATGCCTGCCAATGAAACGGACCCTATCACACTGAACCTTCAAACAGATTCTCTGCCGGCAACAGCAATTTGTTCAGGGATCAATGAGCTTCACCTTACGGGTCAATTCAACCCAGCCAAAGACACCTCATTCGCCATCATTCCAAATCAGTTTACATCTAAAAAGCAGGTTTTTTTGAGAAAGGAAGCTTTGGATTCCTTCGAACTCATGTGGAATGAGGCGCAGGATGAAGGCATTGATCTTACAATTTTAAGTGCTACGCGCAACTGGACGTACCAGCGCAGTATTTGGAATCGGAAATGGAACGGAACACGCTATGCTGAATTCGACGGAAGCGAGCGCGCCATAGAAATTCTGAAATACAGTTCTATGCCTGGATCATCCCGGCACCACTGGGGCACCGATGTTGATCTCAATGCGCTCGAAAACGAATGGTTTGAATCTGACATCGTCGGAGTCGCTACCTATGCTTGGTTAAAACAGCACGCTGGAAGGTTTGGATTCCACCAAGTATATGGAGATCAAAAAAATGGCAGAACAGGTTATCGCGAAGAAAAATGGCACTGGTCATACTTGCCATTGGCCAAGCCACTGTTGGATTGCTATTTATCTTCAATAACCACTGGGGATTTCCAACAATTCGAAGGTGCTCAGTGGGCTGACTCAATAGGTATCGTTGAGCTCTATGTTCAAGGAGTAGATATCCCCAAACCTTGATTCAGCCACCAGAAGAGTCTGAGGAAGCCACGTGCGTTGCCAAGATACGATGAGCCTCTCTGCGCACCTCAAACGACTTCTTAAGCGCCCATAGCTTTTCTCTCGCCCTTCGGCCAGCTGCATCCACATCAACAATGGGATCGCAATAAGTTGTATTCCATTCCTGCCACTGGCGCTCCAAAGGTGGAATGGTCCATGGCGCGTGTCGAGAATGCGGCTGCATATCTTTTAATTCCGGGACCCACTTTGCTATAAATTCTCCTTGTGGATCGCGCTCCAAACCCTGCTTGACCGGGTTATAAATTCGGATGGTATTGATTCCTGTCACTCCCGCCTGCATCTGAAACTGACTGTAGTGAATGCCTGGCTCAAAATCGAGAAAACAACGGGCCAAATGTTCCACGCCCGCTTGCCATGGATGATCGAGGTGATGAGTCAAAAAACTCACGAGCATTGCACGCATTCGAAAGTTCAGATACCCCGTAGCAACGACACATCTCATGCAAGCATCAACTAAGGGCACCCCAGTCTTCCCCTCTTTCCAGGCTTGCAAATTCTCGGGATCACCATTGTGGGACACTTTGAGGTATCCCCGATTCACAGATTCAAACTCCATGCGATCCTCTGATTCAAATTTTTGAATGAAATGACCTTGCCAACGTAACCGACTGCCAAAAGCCTTGAGATCCATTTTCGCACGGGGCAATTCAGCCGCCCGATATGCTTGGAATACTTGACGCATACTCAAGCAACCCCATGCCAAATAAGGAGACAGGCGGCTGCATGATTCCCGACTCGCAAGCGGTTGGCCGATTTGACGGCGGTAACCCTTCACGCGGCCTTCGAAAAACGACTGCATGTATCGGTGGCCTTCACGCTCACCTCCCATTTGAAATGGTCCTGAACCACCCGGGTCTTGATCGTGAAGAACTCGGGGGCACTCTCTTAACTCAAGTGAATCAGGCAAGGGAATAGTCATCAGAGGAATGCTCTTCATGGATTTTTGTGGAATCGGCTGCACGCGTTTTGAATTCATCGCGTGGTGCCATTCCACAGCCCATCCATCGCGCGAACGACGGCCTCTTTTTACAGCTTGTTGCGGAGTTTCAATCCAGGGAATGCTGCGAGCGCCGCACCAAGATTGAACAGAACGATCGCATTCATAGGTATGACGAAGCCCCGTCTCTTCATGGCTGTAGATTCCTTTGATATGATAATGCAACGCGATCCAATTGCAAATTTCTAGAATGTCACTTGCACTAACCGAAACTGTCACAGGCCAGGCTAAATCCTGAATTTCATTCTTGAGGGCACACCATGCCTCCCAGCGAAATTGGAGGTGACGATTCGATGTTGTAGGATGCTGAAGAGTGTTCGGGTCAAACACATGCACCAACAAAACAGAATCCCCTGCGTTCGCGGCTGCTTTCAAGGCATTCGACAAGGGCTCGTGGTCCCTGATTCTCAGGTCGCGTTTGAACCAGACGATGCGAATATTCTGCTTGGACTTCAGTGATGACTGCATCGCAAACAAAACATCTGAATCATCCGAAGGTTCGATCATCGGGAAAACAAAACCGCCTCTTCAAGCACAAGCTCGAACAGGCGGTTCAATCAACAATTGCTTTCTGTTACGGACAATCGCAAGACTCAAAGCAAACGACACCGAGGTCCATGGCTCCTTCGACCTGAATCACTCGGTTGGTATACTGCCCCGTTGTTTTAGTGCATGGCATTCCAACCTCGAAGGTTTCTTGACGCTCCACATTCTTATCCAGTGCAAACTTGTACTCCAATTCACCTTTGCCAACACGAATGCTACCCTCAAAAATACCATCGCCATCTTCATCCGACAACGCATCGCATTCCACGCACCAATTATTGAAGCTACCATAAATGCTAACAGACTGATACGGATCTCCTTCATAGCTATTCATATCAACGGCAAAATCAATTTCAGCAACTGATTCAACCGTTTTGCTGTGAGTATAGATCCTGTGAAATAAAATCTTTCCGTCGGACACATACACATTAGAATGACGAACAAAAGAAGTCAACGTGTCTCCAACCATGGATTCTAGTCGATAACCGTTGAACACCCAAGTACCATCCGCGGCATCTTCCGGCGAATCGTGATAAACGATCGGCACTCCCCACTCGGGAATGAAATTCACGTCTGCTGTTTCAAACCAAGTGCCTAAACGCTCAGCGAGCTCTTCTTTGCCATTGATAACATCATCGCCTGAAACCTCAATCGTGATGGAATCTCCCGCGATTGAAAGAATTCCTTCCAAGTTCTCATCTGTAAGATATTGGCCCCACTGGAGCCATAAATCCGCCGCAGATTGTTGGCCAAAGTCCCACTTCTCCATTTGATTGCCCCCATAACCGTGCAGTGATGAAGGTTGAGTAACTGAGGGAGTTTCCGTTGGTTGGTTGCAGCTGAAAAATGAAAGGATCGTTGCAGAAATTGCAAGGCATGAAAATTGACGACTCATGGCGCTTTGGGGGGTTAAATTGTAAAAAGGCACGGTTTAGAATACAACCTTGCATTGAAGGCGAGATACAAATCTACTCCAACATGGCAATTCGTCTTATACATTTTGACCAAAATCTAATGGTCATAGTGAATGATCAAAATCAAAAATACTAAGCTGTCATTATTGTGAGAAATCCATTCTAGATTGTTCATTTTTTAACGATAAGTTGTAACAAAAGGCACATTTAATTTGAGTTTCGTGCAATAATTTGTCCCCAGATTGAATCCCCTTCGACGGCAACAGATTGAAATGTAAATGCGACCATCAAAACAACTCAAAATGACCGCTCATTCGAAAGCTCAGGCGCAATGCTTGAAAGCCGACGAGACATGAAGGGATAGCAATAGCAACTTATTTAAACCCTTACATCCGCCTCATCAAACCAACTCCAATTCATGAAATATTCAATCACCCTATTAACGCTTTTCTGGACGCTACTGGCCGTGGGTCAGACGACAATAGGCGACTTTATATCAAGTTCTTCAACAACCGAGCACCTCGAATCCATTGCCGCAAACTTTGACCTGACTTCCACTTTACAGGATGGTCAAAACTTGACCGTATTTGCGCCTTCCGATGATGCAGTTGAGGCTTATGCAAGTTCAATTGGCCAGGACATTGCGGTATTCTTAGAATCAAACGAAGCGCTTGAAATGATTCAATACCATGTGGCATTGGACCAAGAAATCCTATTCAGTTCAATCGGAGATGGTCTAGAATTTTCTACCGCTTTGGGCACGACCATGGAAGTCTCAGCAACCAACGGTGTGAATCTGGCCAACGCAACATCCATCGTTACCGCCGACGTGGCTTTGGACAATGGAATTGTCCACCTTCTCGACGAGGTCATCTTACCTTCCATGAGCATTTACGATTGGATCGACGCTAGCAGCAGCCACAATTACGTCAAGATTGCAATTGACAATGCCAATTTAACAGAGACGTTCGACGCCTTGGATGCGATGACCTTTTTTGCACCAAATGATGCTGCATTCATTGACTTTGCCGATGCAAATGACCTCACGATTTACGACATTCTCTACAGTCCTGATCTGAGCTCCATACTCATGGAACACCTGATTTCAGAATCATTGGCATACGCCAGTGAACTTCTCGAAGACGGTTCATCGACAGCAGCATCTGGAAATGACCTGTACGTTTTCATGAACGCGTCAGGATCAGCTCAAGTGAATTCTGTTCCAATCTTGGCCACAGACATCATGACTCACAATGGTTTGATTCATAGCATCGCAGGAATCATTCAACCCATTGATTTATTGTCTGACGTTCTACAAGCGCAGGGTCTTACCCTTTTAGATACACTGCTCACGGAAACAGGGCTCAGTCCCGCCATCAATTTCAGCGGAGCCGAGTATACGTTATTCGCACCAACTGACTCAGCCATCATCAACTTCATGGCAGAGGTTGGATCAACTTTAGAAGACTTCCTCTCCGACCCAGATGGTTTGACTGAAGCGTTGCTTTATCACACGACCACTGGAATCGCATATGCAAGCGACCTAACAGATGGCATGCAAATCACAATGAATTCATCACCAGATGAAACGACGACTGTGTCATTTATGGCGGACAGCATATTCATCAATGAGTCGATGGTCGTGGCTGCTGACATCGGTGTTTTTCAAGGTTTGATTCACATCATCGATCATGTACTTGAGCAACCTGAATCAGGATGCATGGATGAAATGTCATGCAACTTCAATGAAGAAGCCGTAATAGATGATGGCTCCTGCTATTCAATTGACGCATCAATCAGCTCAGAGGACATTGCCTGCTTGAACGGAAGCACTGGATCCATCTCGGTAGATACAGTGCTTTTCAATCAGACCGATGATCTCGAATTTCATCTGTTTGATTCCGATGGAAATGAGCTTGCTGAAAACGAAACAGGTGTTTTCGAAGAATTAATGGCAGGAATGTACTTCGTAGGCATAGAAGACGGCGACGATTGTGGAGCAATCTTCATGATTCAAATCATTGAACCTGATGGTGAAGCGCTGGAATTCGAGGTCTCTTCGACTCAAAATGAAGATGGAACCATCGAGGGCTCAACCACCATTTCAGGAGGCCTTGCTCCTTACAGTGTTGAGTGGTATGAAGCATCAACTTTAGAAGTGGTCGATGCTACGAACCTTGTGAATGGAACGTACATTGTCTCTGTAATTGATGCCAACGGCTGCAAAGTATCAGAAGAAATAACGATTGACTACGATTCTTCCATTCACTCAGCTGAAGGAAATTCTTTTAGAATTTACCCCAACCCTACGCAAGGTGTTTTCCGCTTCGAAACTGCATTGAATGGCCCAGTGCTTTTGAATGTTTTTAATTCAAGCGGTTCCAAGGTATACGAATGGTCAGGAATAGGAAGCAACCTCTCAATCGTTGATTTGGGTGAGTTCCCCAATGGATTCTATTCGATTCAAATGATTCACCGACTGTCGATCGAACAGCAATTGTTACTCAAAAGCGATCAATAACCTTACTTCAGGTGAATGAAAGGCCTGCCAATTGGCAGGCCTTTTTTGCTTTATAGCCGAGCAATCCGATGAGGCTTCAATGCGCAAATCTCACTCGCTTCTCCACGGTACCATCAGAATACTGAAAGAATAGCAATCCCTCTGTGTCATGGCGCATCAAACGCCCCGTAATGTCTACAACGCGAATCAAGGTCCTCGAACCCGATTCACTCATTAGATCGTCAATATCATTCACGGGCTGCTCACAAAATGAAGCGAAAAAATCCCATAACAACTCGGTGCTGTCGATGTCTTGGTTGCCCCATGCACCGAACCAATCGTGCAATCCGCCGTTTACACGATAATGATGAAATTCCTGTCCTCCAGGGGAACCAAAGTGGCGAATAAAATCGACCGTAGTCAAATCCAATAGTACCGTATTGGGCATTGCCTCTTCAGTCGTTTCTGTTGTCTCCATCAGACCTGTCCAAAAATCCATCACTTCTTCCACTCCCCAGCCCCCGCTCCACGGACCCTCTAAAATCACTCCCTGATTGTAACTCACCGTAGGATCGAGTGTTCCATGAAGATGAATCACGGGCAAAACATTGCTTGGATCACAATTCAATTGATCATAAGCGCTCATGTTTCCAGTGACCGAACCGATGGCACGAAACAAATCCGGGCGTTCGCAAGCGAGCGTGTAGCTCATGAATCCACCGTTGGACATTCCACAAGTAAATGTACACTCAGTACTTAGCCCGTAGCTCTGCTGCAAGTGTTCGACCAAGGCGGATAGAAAGCCAATGTCATCCGTGTCACTGATGCCCAAGTTTGCATTCCAGTGATTGATGCCGAAATCATCGGCGGTGCCTTGCGGGTAGCAAATGACGGCTTCTCCGTTTTCTGCAATTTCAGTCCAGCCGGAATAACCTCTTATCAGCTGAGCAGAACTCACATAGCCGTGCAAGACTATCACCAAAGGCAAGCCCTCTGTTTCACCCTCGGGCAAGTCGAGGATGTAATTACGTTCCAATCCGTTGTGATTGAAAACAAACTCAGATTGAGCCATCACACATTGCCAATCATTTAAAACGAATGCAACGAGAACCAGAAAAAAACCAACGATTTTGGGACCTAACATGAGACCATGATATAGAGTGGATGGGTACACGTTAAATATGAAAAAAAAAAGAGGGCAAAAGCCCTCTTTTTAAATTTAGGTGGAGTTTTCTTAGAAACTTGCTCCAAACTGGATTCGGATTTCAGCTCCTGAAGAGGATCCTAGATCATTCGAACCTCCTGTATAATTCAATTGAGGAGATATGAACCACATGTCTTTGACAGGAATATACTTGCCCAAACCAACGCCATAGCCTGTCGAACTTTGAGCATCATTGACGCCGTCGTCTGAGTTTCCAAGAACAACTTGCGCTTGGCCATAAAAATTATCTCCGAAGAAGTAGGCCGCCCCTACGCTTACTTGGGAACTTGACATTGTCATATCAGAAGCGCCGTCAACACCATCAATTGTGGCTGAAGCCATGTTTAAGCCGAGGCTTATGGCAATGTTGTCCGCTACCGTGTAGCCAACGAAAGGAGCTACGTCCACTCCCTCAGCTGAGAACATTTTGAACAGAGAGGTGGCATCAGCAGATCCCAAATACCAAGTGCCTTTCGGCTGAAGTGGCTCAGCATCCTGAGCAGACACATTTAATGCGCAGAATGCAAAAGCAAAAGCGCTGCAAGAAACAATAAACTTTTTCATCTTATAAAGATTTGATGTGGGGTAAAGATGAGAACGTATTCTCCGTGTCATTGAGACACGTTTAACAAAGATTTAACACTCCCCTGTGAAAAAACCCGACTTCCACAAATTGCCTTTCGTCGCAATTAAATGGGATGGAATAGCCATCTTCGCATGAACAACTTCGGCTTCTTTAATTCTTTAAAACTTCTTTCAATGGATCCATTAATTTTTGTTGCGGCGATTCCCGTTCTTGTCTCGCTTTATGGCGTCATCAAACGCCAACGCTTTTTCTTCCTTTTGGGATATTTTCTTTTTGCGCTGATTGTCATTCCAGACCAACTGACAAAATACCTGTCGGATGACGGCACAACACTCAATCTATCCTTGACCGTAATTTGGTTGCTTCAAGGCATTATTGCATTTCCCAATAGGCTGAATTACGATGGCAGCAAGGTCTTTCGATCTTTTGCCATTAAAACCTTCATCTCATTGGCGCTGATCAATGCATTTGCCGTCATTTTGACCCAGACGGACGACAGCATCGACGAAGGCACGCGAGCTGCAGCGGGTGTGTTCCACGCCATCCTGGTGTTGTTCCCTGTGATTGCCACCTACCTCATGGTGAGCAACAACATTCCGGTTGGCACCAATGACTGATTGAGACTTCTGTTAATTTTATGTCAAAAATCGAATGAGGGCTGCAGCTATTCAGTTGCAGCCCTTAAATTTGATGTGATGCGACAACTCATATCAACCATTGGCTTTTTTTTCATCCTGAACCCATTGCAAAGCCAAGGCCTGAGCACCGAGCAGATTGAATTTGACGGACTCAACAGAACTTATCTCAAATACATCCCCGCCGGGTTTGATGCGAACAGCTCATTGCCCTTGGTGATGAGTTTCCACGGAGGCGCCGGCAATTCAAATGACCAACTCGCAATTGCAGATTTGCGTTCACTCGCTGATCAAGATCAATTCATTCTGCTTTATCCTGATGCATATCCTGAGCCTCTTGCTGGTGAAACCAACTGGCAAGTCGAAGTCTCAGGTGACTTACCTTTTACGGAGCCAACCGCTCATGATGACATTGGATTTGTAGATGCGTTGATTGACGAGATGCACGAGGCACACGGAATAGATCTGAATCGAGTCTACGCGATGGGCTATTCAAATGGAGGTGGATTCACCTTTGATTTGGCCTGTCGATTGAACGAACGAATTGCGGCCATAGGTGTAGTGGCAAGAACCATGTACATCGAATCGTATGAAGCCTGCAACGTCACACACCCTACGGCGGTCATGACCATACTCGGAACAGAGGACTACAATTCCCTTTACGACGGAATCACCTACGAAGGCACGCTGTACTATGCCTCAGCCGATGATTCACATGAATTGTGGTTGGAAGCCAACGGCATTCAAGATGAGCCATTGGAAACAGCCGTTCCCAATATCAGCAGCAACGATGGAAGCACTGCGGACCTCATCACTTGGGAAAGCACGGATGAATGCGTGGCAGTGGAACATTACCGCATCAATGGTGGTGGCCACGACTGGCCCGGGACTTTTGGAAATATGGACATCGTAGCGCACGAAGTCATTTGGGATTTTGTAAAGGACTATGGCCTATCCGGGCTTTTGGACTGCACAACCAATTCCATCGCGGTCAATGAAGATGCGTCGAAATTAGAATGGAGCGTCTATCCCAATCCAACGTCCGATCAACTGAATATTTCGGCTCCATCAAACGGTCCTTGGCGCTGCACCCTGTTCAATGCGAAAGGACAAGCAATCCATCAGAGAACAGCAAATCAGTCGATAATCACGATTGATTGTCAGAGCGTGGCTCCGGGATTGCATTTATTGCGAGCGACCGATGGAAAAGGAAAATCATTCTCAAGCTCCGTATTGATTGAACACTGAAGGCTTGCCCACTGAATGGGTCCGCCCTACTTTTCGGCCATGAAAAGAGTGGCAGTCATCGGTGGCGGAGCAGCGGGGTTTTTTGCGGCACTTTCCGCCTCGGAGCACGAACCGTCTTGTGCAGTCGTTCTCTTTGAGAAGTCCGACAAAGTGCTGGCCAAAGTGAAAGTATCCGGTGGAGGCCGTTGCAATGTGACAAATGCCACCTTCAAAACCGGACAACTGATCAAAAATTATCCACGCGGCAGCAAGCCCTTGAGGAAAACCTTCCCTCAGTTTGAAACGCAGGATACCGTTGACTGGTTTACCAGCCGTGGCGTCAAATTGAAGACAGAATCTGATGGCCGCATGTTTCCTGCCTCCGATTCTTCACAAAGCATCATTGATTGCTTGATGGCCCAAGTGCATAAAGCCGGCATTGAAATCCGCATGCGCACACCGGTGAAAAGCATCACGCCGCAGGACGATGGGATCTTGGTAAACGAGGAAGCCTTCGACGCTGTGATCGTCGCAACGGGTGGCAGTCCGAAGTCGAGCGGGTTTGATTGGCTGGCTGCATTGGGGCACAGCATTACACAGCCCGTGCCCTCCTTATTCACTTTCAACATGCCCGAGGAAACGGTCAAAGAAATGATGGGGCTGGTCGTAAAAAAAGCCTTGGTCCGCATCCAAGGAACCAAACTCTCACATCAAGGGCCTGTACTCATCACGCATTGGGGCATGAGCGGACCAGCGGTACTCAAACTTTCAGCTTGGGGCGCGAGGGAATTGCAATCACGCGGGTATGCCTTCAACATTCAGGTCAATTGGATTGGCATTGCCAACGAAATTGAAGTCAATGAGCATCTGAATGCATGGCTTCCCACAAACCGCAAGAAGAAACTGGCCAACGCCTGCCCTTTTGACTTGCCCAAAAATTTTTGGCTTTACCTCATCGGCAAGGCCGAGCTATCATCCGACAGCTTGTGGCTCGAAATGAGTAAGAAATCACGCAACAAATTGATCAACACCCTGCTCAACGACATCTATGCCGTAAAGGGGAAAACTACATTCAAAGAAGAGTTTGTGACCTGTGGCGGCATCAACACGAGCGAGGTAGACTTTCAGACGATGCAAAGCTGCATGATACCTAGGTTGTATTTCGCAGGGGAAGTCCTCGACGTCGATGGGATCACCGGTGGGTTCAATTTTCAAGCAGCTTGGTCCACCGGATTTGTGGCAGGAAAAAATGCTGTTCGGATCAAATGAGGAGATTCGAGCGCGACAACTTTAGTGGTCGAAACTGAATTACTCGTTCAATTCTGTTGAGCATTCGCTCCCGAAATCCGCGAGCAACATGAGTAAATCAGCGATGCTTACAATTCCATCTTGATTCACATCGGTTGGGCAGCTCGGATCGAGCACGCAGGTTTGCGACGTTGCGTCCCAAACAGTTCCATCACCGCACGTGTTTTGAACGTAAATGCACGTGTCATCGCTTTCGATGGCATCTGGCTGAAAATTGCACGCCAATGGATCGATGCAACCGGCATACAAACACGAACCATCATCGAAATTCGGATCCTGACCAACAAGAGGAACAGCGAGCCAAGACTGCTCGCTTACTATCGGGTTTTGATTGTTAAAATCAGGTGCTGTGTAAGCAAGGGTAGCATTCTCATTTTGCATACCAATGATGAGTGCATCATCGTTCCATCCCGAACATGATGAGCGATTGACCACATGAAACTCAATTACATTGGAAGTTTCATGCAAGATGAGCTGTGCGCTAACAAATTGATCTTGGCATGCGCCCAAAGACCCAAAAACACAAAGTTCATTCCAACTAAT
>DCPZ01000053.1:0-23018 GCA_002323795.1 Flavobacteriales bacterium UBA1531
TATGAACAACCCTGCCCTTAACGTTGGCTTCGATATGGGAGGGGACATATTTACTGAAACATACGTGAGCGAGAGTAGTACTATTCCCGTGACTATGAAGGACTCCCTTGGCAATGATTATCAACCGGCTCCAATACACCTCACTGCACTTCCGTTTAATTTTGATAACGTATCCGTCATTCAAAACTCACCTGTCGCTTCTTCTGCTGATAAAAACGGATTATTAGCGCTAGAGAACAGGATAGGTGGGAATACGCCACTAACCCTGTCTACCAAGCACCTTGGAGCACTGGACACAGCTTATTACAACAATGCTCATCTTTCCGCAGACAAGAAACTCTCAATCAATACCCAATTCATTGAGGTAGATGTTGTGTATGATTTGGACGATCAGGACCAAGCACCATCTGTTTCAGCACTTTTAAGTGATTTCCGGGTGCAAGATGCTAATCTTTGTTTCGCAGATTATATCGGAGTAGACTCGACATATCTTTCTTACGGTGCAAATGAAGATGACTTTGCTCCAGAAATGAAAGACGTCGCAGTCCCATACCTAAAAGAATCAGGTCAATATTGTCCTGATACAGACTATGACGGTTGTCAGGATTGTTCAATAGAAGCCAGTGGCAATCCAGCCAATGACGGCACCGACACCGATGGCGATGGAATCTGTAACATTGGTGATAATGATGATGACGGGGATGGCGTTCTGGATGCTAACGATACACATCCTCTCGATCCATATTTGTGTGGTGATACGGACTTCGACACATGCGATGACTGTAGTTCTGGCACCTTCAACCCTTCGGAAGATGGGCAAGATTCTGACGAGGACGGCATTTGCGATGACGGGGACAATGACAATGACAATGATGGTGTAGACGCAAGTATCGATGACAATGACCTTGACGCAAGCATTTGTACTGACTCTGACAATGATGGCTGCGACGATTGTAGTTTATCAGGGACATTTGATCCGATGAATGATGGCGTCGACACAGATGGAGATGGCCTTTGTGATTCTGGTGACGACGATATGGATGGCGACGGCTATCTTAATGACGTGGACCTTGACTCTTTGAACCACACAGTTTGTGCAGATATTGACGAGGACGGGTGTGACGACTGCACTAACATTGATTTCGTTTATTTCTTCTATCCCGACACGTTAAACGATGGTTTCGATTTTGATGGGGACGGTCAATGTAACGAGAATGCAGCTGATACAGACGAAGATGGTATTATAGACGAAATGGATGCTGATCCGGAAAATCGATTCTACTGCGGTCTTGATGATGACCTAGATGGCTGTGACGACTGCTCGTCAGGGACATATGATCTAGGACAAGATGGAAGTGATACGGACAGCGATGGCATCTGTGACAACAATGATCCTGATATCGATGGTGACGGCTCTGCAAACAATTCAAATTCTGGTTGGGCAATTGAATATTTTGTAGAAGATTTTTATGATTACGATCCGACACGATGCCTTGATATAGACCTTGACGGATGCGACGATTGCACAAATACAATCCTTTCAGGGGATTCCACATTTAATGTGGTATCTCTTGCCATGACTGTCACGGTGAACGCCAGTTCAACGGACACAGTGACAGATTTTTCTAATGACTCGAATGGTGTCATAACGCTGATAAGACTAATTAACAGCGCAGTCTCACCAGCCGATACATCATACATCGTTCACGGAGACGGCGAAGATTTAGATGGTGATGGAATTTGTGATTATGGTGACAACGATATCGACGGCGATGGCATTCCCCAATATTCCGATGCAGAAATACTGGAAATGGGAACTAGTGGAGAATTGGAGTGCTTCGAGGACGCAGACGGCGATGGCTTGTGCGACTCGTATGAAGCGCCTGGACTCATCGATATTGATAGCTTGAATTATGCATCTTGCTTCGATCTTGACTTAGACGGATGCGACGATTGCAATGCTTTGACTTTAGGAGAGTCCCTAGACTATAGTGACACTCTCTATAGCGATACTTTGTATTTCGACTTCTGTTACCTCACACTCAAAGCAGATAGCTTAAGTGATTGTAAAACTGTAGAAACTGGGGATGAATGCGATGACGATGAAGGAGATTGTCGAAACGTGACCTATGATGAAGACGGCAACAGGTTGTGCAGGACTACAAACAACTATTGCGGGTCCGATGTAGATCGGGATGGAGTTGTAGAGGAATGCGAGTATGTTTGCGGGGTTGATCTTGATGGCGACGGGGCCATATCAGACGACGAATTATGCGTTATCGACGGGGTGTGCGGCGTCGATTTGAATGACGACGGGGTCATATCGGACAACGAGTTATGTGATGAAGGCGAGGTCCCATGTGAGTATCTCTGGACCAGCGATTGCCCGGAGTGCGAGTGCTACAGCTTTGAGGATGACTTAGATTCAAGTGCGCTGGAGAATTTTGAACATCCCGAGCAAATGGAGGTGGTTGTGGTCAAAAATGATGGAACTGATAGTGACGGAGATGGAATTTGTGATTTAGGCGATACCAATGACGCCGTCTTTAATCCAGAATTCCGAGACATGGATGGTGATGGCGTGGAAGCCATTTGTGATTGCAATGACACCTGTTTGGATGCGAATGATGACGGAGTTTGTGATGAATGCATTGATGAGGATAATGATGGAGAATGTGATCCATGCATTGATCTCGATGGTGACGGGATTTGCGAGAATTATTACCCGGGCGCAACTTGGGGAGAACCAATAGCATATTATCCCGATGCTGACGCAGATGGTTATGCGCATGCTGACTCAATATCAGCAGCAGTTCTAATCTGTCATGATGCTGATGGTTCTGGAACAGGGGATACCCTCCTCATTATCGGTTATACACCCCTACTAGGGGATTGTAATGATACCGATGGTACGTATACGCCTGCTCCTTCGGGCTACGACTGCTACGGCAACTGCCTGACGGATGCCGATAACGACGGTGTATGTGACGAGTTTGAAGTCGTAGGATGTACCGATACCTCAGCATGCAACTATAATGCGGATGCTACCGACGACGGTTCATGTATGTACGAAGATGCAGTAGGCGTATGTGGCGGCGATTGTCAAGCCGATATGGATGGCGATGGTGTATGCGACTAGTTCGAGCTAAATGACGGTGAATGACGGTGAATGACGAGTCTTCGCTTCCCCATCTAGAAATAACTACGAATAAAAAAGTCAGGCCCTCAGCCTGGCTTTTTTTGTGCCCGACCGTTTCACCCCGGCTGCTGACGGCCTTGCTTTGTTTCAGATGAAGTTCGACCTCCAAAGTGAATACCAGCCAGACGGCGATCAGCCCCAGGCCATCGCAGAATTGGTGGAGGGGGGCAACACCGGACCGACTTCAAATCAACTTACTGAGGTGTTTCCTTGTAAAGCTCAACCTTTACCGCAGCCAAGCCTCGGGGCCCCTGCTCCACCTCAAACGAGACCTTTGAATCTTCCTTGATCTCTCCTTCGACGTTGTTGATGTGCACGAAAATGCTCTCCCGAGAATCCAAATCTCGTATGAATCCGAATCCCTTCGAATCATTGAAGAATGAAACGATTCCGATTCGAGGAGCGTCATCTGGCAACTTTTCTTTCTTTGGAATTCCCAACTCAATGTCTTCCGCATTGATTTCTTCCTTCTCAGAAGGATCCGGTGGAGTGTCGGTCACGTTGCCATAAGCATCGACATAAGCAATCATGCTGTCGTCGTCCAGGCTTGACTTGTTCTCTGATCGCGCCAACTTCTTGGCCTCTTTCTCTTTGCGCTTTTTTTCACGCTTTAGTTCGCGTTCGCGCTTTCCGAATGATTGTTGTGATCTTCCCAGGATTTCTAATTTTTTTGAAAGGTAAGAATTAACCGCTGAACTTGGTTCGCAGGGGCATCATCAAAGTGCACGCATTGGTTTTAATAACTTCATTGCAGTAAGAGTCGTCAAGGCATGAAGAAAACCTGTCCACCCGCATGCAGCAGTTGTGCCATGGTACGCAATGATTTACCGGAGACACTCATGGATCCCATGCTGTTTGTGGAAACCTCACCCTTGGACCCATCTGGAAAATGCAAAATGTACCGTGTGCCAAATGGCATTGGATTCCCGTGCTGATCCCTGCCCGCATCCAAGAGCAGCACCTGTGATTTCATGGGCATCTGCTCGTAGACTTCTAATGCATCGCTTGGTTCAGTCGAGGGCAACCAGCTTTCAACTAAAACATGTCGAATTCCAGTGCCTCTTTGCTGCGGATCCGAACCATCATTGACTCCGGCTCTAAGCACCACCACGTCCGGTGACGAATGCAGGGTCAACGCCTTCCCTTCTTTTCCCGTCCAATCGAGCACTGCAATGTCCAGCGCTTGACGTGAGTCTCGACCTTCGGACTGTGCATTCCACGATGAGCCGAAATGTCCCAATAGTGGCAGGAGATCTGGCATCGACAAAAGCTCATCTTGATTGAAGTCTGGTTGCCAAGATTCAGAATCAGCATCTTGAGCATGCACTGAAAAGGATAAGGTCAGGCCCAATAACACAACCAAAGTATTCTTGCTCATGAGTAGGTTTTGAGCGAATATAAATTGCATTTCAGCGGATTAGAATCGCTACTCAAAGAGAAGTCCACAAACTTTCGTGAGCAACCTGCGATGCTGCAAATGGACGCCATCAATCCACCTCCAACACCAACGCCGCTCCAGCTGCAACCGAGAAATCTCCTTGCCCCGTATGCATGACCTCTCCATTTAGCGCATGGCGCAAAGAGCGGCGGCCATTCAGCACCTCATCGAAACGCGCCAAATCCAATGCTTCAGAATCGTCAGATTGGTTCAAAATCACCATCACCGTTTGAGATTCATCAAAGCGGAAATAAACATAGGTGCCGGCTTCAGGAACAAAATGCATCAATCGTCCATGATGGATTGCGCTTGCCGTTTTCCTCCAGTTCAATAACTGCCGCATTTCATTTTGAAAGGCCCTTGACTCTTTCGAAAGTTCTTGGCCGGAAAAACCGTTCACGTCATCCCCACGCCACCCCCCTGGGAAATCGCTTCGAATGTTTCCATGACTTTCGTCGCCAGTATTGGACATCAAAATCTCTGTGCCGTAATAAAATTGCGGCGTGCCCCGCATCGTGGCAAAAAAATACAGAGCAATTCGAGTCTTCTTTATGTCATCTCCGAGTTGCGTGTGAATTCGACTCATGTCGTGGTTGTCCGGAAAAATGACATGATCCTCAGGCCGAGGATAGAGGTAATCACTCCCCAACATTTCGTAAAGCCGCACCCAATTGGAATGCCATGCCTCCCGCTCATTCATGCATTGGATGAAAGCGTGATGCAATGGAAAATCCAACAAGCCAGGCAAGCAAGACGCATAACCATCTGCATTCTTTGAACCTGCCTGCCAATACGCCAGAGTGGACGGACTCAAGCTCCATTCTTCCCCACAGATATTGAAATTTGGGTAAGCAGCCATCACTTCACAACTCCAGCGCGCCATGAAAGCAGCATCGGAATATGGGTAAGTGTCCATGCGAATGCCACCAAGTCCGAGAAATTCAATCCACCAAATCGTGTTTTGGATGAGGTAATCTGCAAGCAGTGGCTGACGCTGATTCAAGTCCGGCATCTCTTTCACAAACCAACCGTCTGAAAACCCTTTTACATCGGACTGCGCCGCATAAGGATCTCGCAAGGTCGTACGCCGATGCGTCGTCGGAGTGAATTCGGCGCTGTTGTTGATCCAATCAGGCGTTGGCAAATCTCGCATCCATGGATGTTCAGATCCGCAATGATTCATGATCATATCCATGATGAGTTTCATCCCACGCTTCCCAATCGACTGAGCCAATTCCCGATACTCAGCATTGGTTCCAAAACGCGGATCCACCCGGTAATAGTCAGTCGTGGCATAACCGTGATAGGACCATTGCGGTTGATTGTTTTCCAACACCGGATTGAGCCACACCGCCGTAAACCCCATGCTATCCAAGTACCCCAAATGCGATTCTATCCCAACCAGATCTCCGCCATGTCGTCCATGATCATTCGATCGGTCGACCCCCTCGAGCATGCCCGCTACTTCATCATTGCTCGGATCGCCATTGGCAAAACGATCCGGTGTGATCAGGCAAATCGCATCGGCTTGACTGTAGCCTTCTGCATTCGAGCTTACTTTCTCTTCCCTTTGCTTCAACTCAAACGGAGTGCTGCCCAACTTTTTCATGCTTTCGCCAGAAGCATCAAACCAATCAATGATGAGAGTTCCAGCAGGTGCATCTGGAGAAACGTGCAAATAGAGAAACTGGTAATTCTCGTTCACTCCGCGGCGTGGGATACGGCTTAACTCAACTCCGGGATAATCAATGAATGGCTGCAATCCCCCTACCCGTGCTCCATGCACCATGATTTGAACAGTGTCCACCGGCATGCCTACCCACCAATGTGGAGGATCAACCCGATCGACGAATGCCTGAGACAAGCCGAATGTCACAGAGAATAGGGAAGCAAGCACCAAGAGGCAAATTGATCGTACACGCATGTTCACGGGATGAGAGGCAAAGAAAGCATCTGGAGACCAAACTCAAAGCCAGCGAAGCAACCGATCAATGACCTTCGTCTTCCAAGGAGTGTAAGGCGGCATCAGCAAAGAAGCAGCCCCGTCCACGCGCTGCTCGTATACTCCCCGCATGTGTGTGAATTCCCTAAAACCATATTCTCCATGACCCGATCCAATGCCACTGTTCCCATGTCCTCCAAACGGTAATTGATTGCTTGACACATGGATCACCGAATTATTGATGCTCGCTCCGCCCGACTGAATGGAATTGAGCACGCGGTCAATGAAGCGACTGCGCTTGCTGTAAATGTACAAGGCCAATGGAACAGGTCGGCCGTTTACCGCCTTCACCACCTCCTCCAAATCGTCGTATGGAATGATGGGCAAGACTGGTCCGAACACTTCTTCCTCCATGATTTTAGAATCCGGTGACAGACCCATCAATATGGTTGGATGAACGAGCCGAGCATTGGCGTCGCTTTGACCTCCGTGTGCAACCGTTGCACCCTTGGAAACCGCGTCATCAATCAATTCGAGCAAACGCGCTGCATGCACGTCTTTGACAATGCGCTGGTAATCTGGATTTTCAGCCACTGTTCCAGGATAGAGCTCAGTCATTGCATGCTCTACAGCCTCTGCGAATTTCTTCTCCATGGCTCTGGGAACAAAGATGTAATCAGGCGCAACACAGATTTGCCCCGCATTGGATAGCTTGGCCCAGGCGATCTTTTTCGCAGTCGCTTTTAAAGGTGCTGATTCATCCACAATTACGGGCGACTTTCCACCAAGCTCGAGCGTCACACTGCAAGGGTGTTCTGCAGCAGCGCGCATCACAATCTTACCAACTTCAGGTGAACCCGTAAAATAAATGTGATTGAAAGGCAATGACAATAGATGCGAAGCAGTATCGACACCTCCCTGAACCACCGATACTTCATTGGCTGGAAACACGGCCGCTGCTATTTCCGCTACAACTTGCGCTGTTTTGCTCGTTAATTCTGATGGCTTCAGCATGGCAGTGCACCCCGCCGCGATGGCTGCAATCAACGGACGAAAAACCAACTGCATTGGATAATTCCAAGGAGCGATGATCAGCGCAACTCCTTTGCCTTCATATCGAATCCATGAGACAGAACCCAGATGTGCCAAACCTCCTGACACACGGCGCGGCTTCATCCACTTGCGCAGTCCTTTTTTCACAGCTTTGATTTCAGATTTTATGACAAAAATCTCAGTCAAATCAACCTCCTCTCCCGGCTTCCTAAAATCCTCCCACATGGCCACCTTGAGGTCATCGCGCCGACGCCATACCTCAGCGTATAGGGCATCCAAACGCTTGATCCGTGCCTTGGCGCTCAGCAAGCGTTGTTCCTTCGACCGATCTCTTAAGTCATCAAATGCATCGTTCATCAAATCGGCGGAAGGCGACAAAGGAAGTATGGACTCGGTCATGCGATCAATTTGTGGTAATCTAAGAGGTTCTCACGTCAAATTCCCCTAATTTTTTCAGAAATTCGACAGATGAAAGGGCATTGGGATAAACGCTACTCTTCCACAGAAGGAGCTTATGGCCGACTACCCAATCCTTTCTGGGCGAAAGAATTGGCCAAATGCAGAGGAAAGAATGCATTGCTACCCTGCGAGGGTGAAGGCCGCAATGCCGTCTGGGCTGCAAAACATGGATGGTCCGTAGATGCATTCGACTCGAGTACCGTTGGAATGGCCACCTGTGCGCGCTGGAGCAAAGCCGCAGGAGTCGATAAGTTGGTCAAAACGCATGTTGCAGATGCCTTCGAATTCCAACAAGGATTTCCCCAAGGATATGACGTCGTAGGGCTCTTCTACGCCCACATGCCTGAGGCCCAACGCAAATTATTTCATCGGAAAGCCGTTTCCTGGCTTAAGCCTGGCGGAAAGCTCATTTTGGAGGGGTTCAATTCCCGTCAACTTGGACTCAAATCAGGTGGCCCAAAGGATGCCACCATGCTATTCAATGAAGCGCAGCTTGAAGAAGATTTTGATGGATTAATCATTGAACGTCTGGAAGCCATTCAGACGACCTTGGATGAAGGCCCCTTTCACCAAGGCGAAGCAGAGATCATTCGGATAGTGGGCTCAACCCCAAAATCATAGAAATAGACATTGGCATGCGCTATCCTCTTGTACTCCTCATTCCTGTCGGCATCGTTTCGGCTTCACTCACTTTTTTTGCACCGCGCGATAACGGCGTAAAAGTCGTTAGCACTTCGGTTAATTTTTATGATTTCGAACTTGAAAAAAGTCAGAATGGCGAACAACTCTACGCGATGTGGTGCGCAGATTGCCACGGTGCGAACGGTCGGGACTTCATTCAACGAAAATGGAAACTCGGAAGCCAGCAAGACGATATCCAGCGCATCATTTCCAATGGATATGCACTCCTCGGAATGCCTGCTTATGGAGATGTACTTGACCCCAATGACATCGAGGATATTGCAACGTTTCTGCTCGACAAAGCGAGCGAATCTCCCCAATTTCAATCAGCTCCGCCCCAATTGATTCAAGCGTCTGACTTGAAGCTGCGTGCCAATGTAATTGCAGATGGACTTGCGACTCCATGGGGAATGGACTTTCTGAACGACTCAACCCTAATTTTCACCGAGCGAGAAGGCAACCTATGGGCCATTGAGGCCGGCGTGAAACTCCCCATTAGAGGTTTGCCCGAAGATTTTCACGTTAAAGGGCAAGGCGGATTGTTAGACGTTATGGTCTGGAATGACCCCGAAGCATCGACCCCTTGGATTTACCTCACGTATAGCAAAAGTCATCCGGAGGATGACAAACGATCAGCTACGGCGGTGATCCGCGGGACATTGAATCGGTCAGACGAAGGATTCTCCGTTCCACACTGGCAGACGCTCATGGTTGCGACTCCCTACGCCAAAACACATCGGCATTATGGGAGTCGTCTCGCCATGGGCCTTGACACGATGCTTTATGTTACTTGTGGCGAAAGAGGAATGCGCGATGTTCATCCGCAAACGTTGGAAACGTACCCGGGAAAAATCCACAGACTTCATCCAGATGGAAGCGTTCCATCGGATAATCCCTTCGTAAACTCTCCGAATGCTATCCCATCAATTTGGTCTTGGGGGCACCGCAATCCGCAAGGCCTGTTCATTCATCCTGAAACCGGCGCGGTTTGGACGCATGAGCACGGTCCCAAGGGAGGAGACGAAATCAATATTTTAAAAAAAGGGGCCAACTACGGATGGCCAGAAATCACATTTGGTAGAAATTATAGCGGCACCATCATTACCCGCGATACTGCGAAAATCGGGATGGAACAGCCCTTACATTATTGGCTACCCTCAATCGGAGCTTGTGGGATGGAGGTTGTGCTGGGTGAAAAATGGCCATTACAATGGCAAAACAACCTGCTCGTAGGCTCACTGAGTTTTGAATACCTAGAGCGCCTTGCATTGGATGATTCAGGACGGGTAATCAATCGAGAAAAGCTGCTCAAAGGAATTGGTCGCGTCAGGGACATTGCGCGCAATTCGCGTGGCGATATCTTCGTGGCGGTTGAAGGCGCAGCAAGCATCCTTCATTTGGAACCCATCATCGAGGACTGAGCCATGGAAAGAAGAGGAATGAGAGCGATGCTGGTCTCGGTCATCGTCGTATTGAATCACATCAGCTATGTCGGATACGCGCAAACCGTTACCCCCACACTGACTCCTGCGGAGGAAAATGCTCTGCGGAATTCTGCAGCACCATCGCAGGACACCATTTTGTGGTCGAGCAGCGGGCTAATCAACATTCACTTCAGCCAAGTGCAGCTCAACAATTGGGCTGCAGGCGGACAAAGTAACCTTTCATTGCTCACCAAGTTTGATCAGAACTGGAACCTCGACCGTGAACGTTTTGGTTGGGATTCCGAGTTACACCTCGCATTTGGCCTCCTGCACCGGCCAGAAGATCGGGTGTTTTTAAAAACAGATGACCGTGTTGAATGGTCAACCAAATTCGGATACCGGACCACCACATCTGGATTCATGACGATCATGGCACACTTTCGATCCCAACTTGCTCCCGGGTATATCATTGAAAATGGCGCTCCGAACAGGGACTTGCTCAATTCCAATTGGCTCGCTCCTGGATATGGAGTCGTCGCAGCGGGCATGGACTACAAACATGAGAGCGATTCCGCCAGCACCGTCAACGTGTTCCTAGCTCCCATTACTTTTAAATCAACCTGGGTTTTAGATGATTTACTCTCCCAAGCAGGCGCATTTGGTGTAATGCCAGGAGAAAAAAGCCGTTATGAAATTGGGGGCTACTTGAAATTGAATGCCAATTGGAAAATCTCAAATCAAATCAACTATGGCGTTCGATTGGACTTCTTCTCCAACTTCATTAACAATCCACAAAACATCGACATCTACAGCGATCATGTCATTGCATTGAAAGCGAATTCGTGGCTCACCACAACCATCAGCGCAACCTTTATTTACGATGACGACATTACGCTCACCAAAAACCCTGAAGAGGTGGACGGTGCATTGGTCCCGCAATTAGGACCCGGACTTCAATTCAAGCAAGTGTTGTCGGTCGGGCTATCCATGAACATTTAAACCATTCATCGGCCACTGCAATCCATGCCTTAATTTCGCTCATTCAAAAGACAGTCAAGAACATGAAAGCATATGTTTTCCCCGGCCAAGGCGCCCAATTTTCCGGAATGGGCAAAGACCTCTTTGAGGCTTCAGAAGAGGCTCAAAAACGTTTTCACCAAGCAGATGAAATCTTGGGCTTTTCAATTTCAGAAACCATGTTTTCAGGAAGTGACGAGGACTTGAAACAGACTTCTGTCACCCAACCCGCAATTTTTCTTCACTCTGTAATTTTGGCGGAAATGCTCGGTGACAGCTTCACACCGAATATGGTTGCAGGGCATAGCCTTGGAGAATTTTCCGCACTCGTTGCCGCAGGAGCTCTGCAATTTGAAGATGGTTTAAAACTTGTCTCCGAACGAGCATTGGCAATGCAAGACGCTTGCAATGCGAATCCGTCAACCATGGCAGCTGTATTGGGCATGGAAGACGAACGTGTCGAAGAAATTTGTTCAAATACCACTGGCGTTGTCGTCGCTGCAAATTATAACTGTCCGGGACAACTCGTCATTTCTGGTGAAATTGATGCCGTCAATGCCGCATGTGCGGCATTGACCGAAGCTGGTGCACGTCGCGCGCTCGTCTTACCCGTGGGTGGAGCATTTCACTCACCTTTGATGGAATCAGCTCGTGAACGTTTATCCACAGCTATAGCGGCTGCCCCTATTCAGGTGCCCCGATGTCCAATCATTCAAAATGTAACCGCCTTGCCCGTTACAGACCCTTTGGAAATTCGTAAGAATCTGATTGCTCAATTGACAGCTCCCGTCAAATGGACCCAATCGATGTCAAAAATGATAGAGATGGGAGCTGAACAGGCCATTGAAGTCGGCCCAGGGAAAGTATTGCAAGGTCTCTTCAAAAAAGTGGATCGGGCATTCTCCGTTTCAGGTGCGAGCATCAAAAGCTGAGAAGAAAGGGTTGCTTTTAAAAATACCGAGAATTAAAAAAGGCGGGAAATCCCGCCTTTTTTAATTGCTTTTAAATTGTTCTGTTATGCCACCTCCGCAGCGTAGGAATGCAATGCCTGCAACTCTGTTTCTGAGACTAGCAAAGCATGCTTTAGGCCATTGTTTTCAGACCGCAACTCATCACAACGTCGCTGAGCCAGTGCAAGTTCATTTTTCAATCGCATGAATTCCTTCAACGTCTTCACACGCTCCTGACGAGCCGTCTCTAATTGTATCATGAGATCTTCCATAAAACAAAGAACGCTGAATCTTGCACTCCGAACAATGGGGTCAAGAAGCACTTTTCCACCTTTTATCGTTCATTTCAACAAAAAGAGATCAAGGCTATCTTCACTTGCTTTCCAATTCAAATCACCGACTTCGAATGGGATCTTCAAAACGATTTCGTACTACCAGCAGGATGACAAACATGAGCAATCCAAAAGCGCCGCATATGGCATACAAAATTGGAATCTGTGCTATATCACCTGCGAATCGTTGACCCGAAAAAATAGCGCCCGCACCAATGCCGACCTCAAGTGCCATCAACATCGTGCCGAGGGCTAACGCCACTTTTCCTGGTTTTGCCAGATCAGCAGTCCAGGCAAAAATCGCTGGCATGTTGATGCCAATGGACATGCCGTACACCACTCCAGCTAGTGCTGCAGTCCACTGCGTTTCAGCCGAAGCCAAACCAAACATTCCGATCGCTAAAAGTCCAGTTCCAATGATCAGGAGCGGCACCCGACCAAAACGATCCGAGGCTTTACCGGCGAGCAACCGCATCGATATGGACGCAAGGACAATGATGGTATTGAACGACCCCTTGTATACGTAGCCTAAAGAATCCACAAAGTCTGGGGTAATTGTTAAAAATGCTCCAAAGGCGAAAGCCACGGGGAGAAGTGCCATCGAAGCCGGCCAGGACGACCAATCAATGACGGGTCCCTTGAAAACATTCAAATCTTGCCAATGCACCTTTCGACTGTTGGGCAACGACTCAGGCAATCGTATGGTTAAAATCAGAGCTAAAACTCCCAAACCAGACGATGTCAAAAACATGGCATTGTAACCAAACTCAACGCTCAACCAACTCCCCAACGCTGGTCCTCCAGCCATGCCTGCATTGCCTGCTACTCCCAGATAACCCAATGCCTCTCCTCTTCGGCTCAAAGGCGTGGTGTCCGTCAGAAAAGCCGTCGTCCCTGTTGGCCTGAATCCAGTGCTCATGCCATGCAAAAGTCGCAAGAGCAAAAACAGCCAAACAACCATGGGAAGTCCAAGCCATACTTCGTTCAAGCCCGGGTGCAACCAATCAATCAAAATGTAGCCCAAGCCTGCAATTATCGTCACCCAAGTACCAAAGAGCATGACCGGTTTACGGCCCGCTAAATCTGCGATCCTTCCGCTTATGAACCTCGAAGAAAAGGCCCCAATCGTGAATAAACCTACAATCCATCCAATCAAATCTGCACGACCCAATTCGGACAAAAAGCCCGGCAGCTCAGGCATAATCATCCCGAAACTTGCCATAAAAAACACCGTACTCGCGCACAGCAGCCAAAATTGGGGGGAAAAGATCTGCTCTTCCGGACGCCTTTCTTTCTTCACTTGCGCGCAAAGGTACCCTCTATTACCTTCGAAAAATGCAATATCCAGCCAAGGTCCTTTTAGCATGGGGCGAAGCCATCTCCGGAAATTCAAAAATACACCAATGGTTGATGCAAAATGGATTTCCAGAGCTCGGTCTGACGTGCCATGCGCTTCACCACGTTGACTCCGCACGGTCATGGTTGATGCAAAATGGACATCCGCATCTCATGGCCATGGTGCGAGGTGCCGAAGGAGAAGGAAAGGCAATTGTGTGGTTGAAAATGCACGGCTTTGACTACCTCGGATATGTGGCACTCGGAGCAGATAACGACGACGCAGCAATCGAAAAACTCATCAAACTCAATCAAAGGGAATGGGCAGGTATAGCCCTCAAGATTCGGTCCGTCAAAAATAAAATCGAAGAAAACAACAACGATATGCATCGCATATCGCCTCGCTGATCACCGGCTTTTGTAGACCAGATGGCTCCAAGTTGAATCATCCAAGACCTCGTTTGCCAGGCGCAATACATCTTCAGAAGTGATGGCTTCAATGGCATTGAATACGGACTCAAGGCTTTCCACACGGCCGTATTGTAAGAAACTCTTTCCCAATCCAGTCATCATGCTGCTCCCTGAGTCCTGAGAAAGGGCCACATGACCAACGACTTGTTGTTTGATGTCTTTCAATTGACGAACCCCTAACTTATTCTCCCTCAGAACTTTCAACTCCTTCCGCACCAAAGACTCAGCGCGGTCGTGCAATCGCATGTCTGTTCCAAAATAAACGCTCAATAAACCTACGTCACTGTATGGCGTGTAGGCACATTCAATGTTATAGGCCATGCCATGCTTTTCTCGCACGTTTAAACTGAGCCGATTATTCATGGTGGGACCACCGAGATGATTGGCGAGAAGCGCTAGCCCCAGTCGATCTGGATGACCGCTGCCTGAGGTCGTGCATCCCATAATGTGGTGCACTTGATGAATATCCTTATTAAGCCGAACATTGAATGGCGCAATGGGCTTGAATGGCTTACGGTCCATGACCCCTGTTCCTTTTGACATCCCTCCAAAGTACTTGTTGCATATGCGAAGAACCTTTTTCCAAGGTGTTGCGCCTACAACACTAAATACCATTTGCTGCGGATGATAATGCCGATCAACGAAGCACTGAATGGTCTTTCGATCCATAGCAGACACGGAAGTTTTATTGCCCAGAATGTTCCCCGACAACGCATGCCCCGCAAACAAACGCTCCTCAAATTCATCGAAAATAGCATCCGCTGGACTGTCTAAATAGGCGTTGAGCTCATCCAAAATCACATCTCGTTCTTTCAGAATTTCCTTTTCTGGGAAGGTTGCATTGAACGTGATGTCGCTGATGAGTTCTACGGCACGTTCGAGGTGCTGCTCTGAGAAAGAAGCGTAAATCCATGTGTCCTCCTTCGAAGTGTAGGCATTGAATTCACCTCCAACGCAATCGAGGCGATTGAGGATGTGAAAAGGCTTTCGTTTTTGAGTGCCTTTGAACAACGTATGTTCAATAAAATGCGCTACCCCAGCCTCACCGGCGCTTTGATTCTCATCCCGTGAACCGGCATTGATGACAAGACCACAATGTGACACAGGCCTCGGCACTTGTTTGTAAATGACTCGAAAGCCATTGTCGAACTCTGCTGTTTGCAGCTCTTCTTTTCCCCATTGGGGTGAGGCATGACCTTGGGTCATCTTCACACCTTTTGCCATATCTATTTGCCCAGATTAAAAGGGCAAATCATCTTCGTCATCCCCAGAAGCAGCCGGCATTGGCGGCACTTCAGGCAACGGCGCTGCTGAAACTGACTCGGAAGGTGCCGCAGGTTGACCTCCACCCGACTCAATGCGCCAAGCATTCAAGTCAACGTAAAAATTTCCGTTGTACTCTCGTCCACGAATGTCAAACTTCACCAGAATCTCATCGCCTTCACCCAATTGCGCAATTTGCTCCGTTCGTTCTTTTACGGCGGTGAACTTAACGTCCTGAGGATACTGATCCTCAGTGGTAATCACAAAGTCACGCTTGTAAAATCCACTTGGGAAATCCTGCTGGTCAAAAATTTTCTTGACCTTGCCTTTCATTTCAAAACTCATAAAACAAAAGTACCTCCTACCACCACAAGAAACCGCATCAGTGGAGAACTTGTCAGGAAGTTTCCGAATTAACCGGGATTAAAGGTCATTACTGCTTTCAAAGCCGCTATCACATCGCCAGCCGCAATCAACTTTTGCGCATGTTCATGAATGGCCTTCTCCAGAGCTGCACCGTCGTCTTCAAACTCCATGAAAAGGTCGGACAACTCCAGTAATTTAAAGTCATTCACATCTGTCTCATCCGGAAGCGCCTCGGCCGATCCCAATTGAGCCAATTCATTGCCTGTAAGCACAGCACTTTGGCGCACTTCCACAGGCAGAGCGTCCACACCAATTCCCGGCGCCGCCAAGGGTTTGGGCACATCAAATAAGGCACCTCCTGAAGCCCGCACGTATGAATTTCCACCGCAACGACCGACCAGATCAAGTAAATCTGGAACCGGCTGTCCTGAATCATTCAGGACATCATGGCGAAAGTGCATTCGCTTGATTTCGCAGATCACCAATTGACCCGCACCTCCCTCATCACCCAAAGAATCGACTCGGAGGACATCGCATTCCAATTGAACCGGACTTTCAGCAACACGCATGGGGCGAACGAGATCTGAAGCCAAAGAGGTCAATCCCGCCTTTTCAAACTCACTCACGCCTTCTGGGAAATCACCACTTGCAAGAGAACATGCGTGAACCATCGCATAATCGACCAGATTAATTACCACCTCGGGAACTTTCAACACATTTTCAAGGGTATGCTTGGTCGTATTGCCCCTCATTCGCCGGGCCGGACTAAAGACCACGACGGGTGGCTTTGCCGAAAAAACATTGAAGTAGCTGAAGGGTGCGAGGTTGTTTCTGCCTTCTTGATCGACTGTGCTCGCAAACGCAATGGGTCGAGGAGCTATTCCACCTAACAACTTTCCATGCAAGTCGCGGCCTTCGAGTAACGCCGGATCAAATGAATGGAATCCATTCATTTTGAGATGCGGTGATTTTCCACAGCATCAATGGACGCCATTACCTTTTCTTTCAAATTTGCCTTGAATGTATTCAGGCGTTCAGCGACTTCTGGTTGGGACGTGGCCACAATCTGTGCCGCAAGAATTCCCGCGTTTTTTCCTCCGTCCAGCGCTACTGTGGCAACTGGCACACCCGAAGGCATTTGCAAAATACTCAGTACCGAGTCCCATCCATCGATGGAGTTGCTGCTATGAATCGGCACTCCAATGACCGGAAGTGTTGTCAATGAGGCAGTCATACCTGGCAAGTGCGCTGCACCTCCAGCACCAGCGACGATGACTTTGATTCCTCGGTCAGCAGCCGCTTTCGCGTGCTCTACCATACGCTCTGGTGTGCGATGTGCGGAAACAACGGTCATCTCATAAGTAACATTTAGCTCAGAAAGCACAGCCGCAGCTTGCTCCATCACCGGCAGGTCGCTTGAAGATCCCATGATAATACTAACGTGCGGTTGATGTGAAAGCTTCATGTTCATTCGTTTTCCTTTCTTTGTTCTATCTCATCTCGCAGGCGAGATGCTCGCTCATAATCTTCTCGCGCAATGGCTTTCAATAAATCCTTTTCCAGCAACTCGAGACTTTTTTGTTTGCGTTTTGGCTTCTGAACCTTGGACACTTCACTCTCTTCGCTCGACTCTACAATTTCGTTTTCTCCAATTCCTGCCATTTTCAGCACCTCTTCGGCACAGTAAACCGGACATCCAAACCGGTAGGCCAATGCAACCGCATCACTGGGGCGACAGTCAATCTCCTTTACTTTTTCTCCTCCTTCACACAAAAGCTTAGCAAAGAAAACACCCTCTACCATGTTGTAGATGATCACCTCATTCACATGTATATCGTAAGTCTCAAGGGTTGTTTTGAAAAGATCGTGCGTCAGCGGTCGAGAGGCCTTCATTTTCTCAATTTCGATGGCAATGGCTTGAGCCTCCGCACCACCAATGACAATTGGCAACTTTCTGCTTCCGTTGATTTCTCCGAGCACCATAGCGTAAGCTCCGGAGGAGGAACCGCTCAGGGTAATGTCGGAAATTTCCATTTCTACTTTCGGCATGCGATGGAAAAGATTGGATGCGAAGTTAAGTCGTCGTTTGGCATTTAGTTATTCAGCGCATTGGCTGCGGCTGTCAGCTTCGGCAAGACCTCAAAAGCATCTCCCACAATCCCATAGTCCGCTGCCTTGAAAAAGGGCGCCTCGGGATCAGTGTTAATTACGACAATGGTTTTTGATTGATTGACCCCGGCCAAATGCTGGATAGCACCTGAAATTCCCGCTGCGATGTAAAGATTTGGACGGATTGTGATACCCGTTTGACCAACATGCTCGTGATGTGGTCTCCATCCAATGTCAGAAACAGGACGAGAACATGCCGTAGTTGCTCCGAGTGCATGGGCCAAATCCTCAACGATGCCCCAATTATCCGGCCCCTTCAGTCCACGCCCGGCGCTCACAACCAATTCGGCTTCTGGCAGCGGAACTTGGCCATCAGCACTCGCTGAGTCAAAACCGGTCACCTTTTCGCGTACTCCTCCTACTTCTGCAGCAAATGATTCAACAGGAGCCTCTGCTTCAGTTGACTTGATGCCAAATGCATTCGGCGTTACGGTATAAACCGATACCGATGTGTTGACCGCAACGTCTGCCATTGCCTTACCCGAAAACACATTCTTTCGGACCGTACCATTGGAGGGCAATTCGGTAACACCTGCCACCAATCCTGCCTGCAGTCGCACTGCTACTCGGGGCGCAACCGCCCGACCAAAATGATCATGAGAGGCAACCACAGCAGTGGCTCCTTCCTGCTCAGCTGCAGCCGCAGCCAACTTTGCCCACTGACCGCTATCGGTGTAGGCCTCCGAACAGTGCAAAACCTTATTAATTCCTGTCGCACCAATGCCACCATCACCGATCATTTCACCGGCAACAAGAGCCACTGATGAAATTCCCTTCGCTGCAGCGCAGTCTGCGGCATAGCTTGCAGCCTCGAGCCCGCTCTTGGTTGGAGCTCCATTTTTGGTTGAGATAATTGCTAAAACTGACATGGCTTATATGGCTTTTGCCTCCTCGCGAAGGAGACGGATAAGTTCTTCTGGACGATCAGCATCGATCATTTTGCAAGCGCCTTTTTCTGGTGGCAGTGTGAATTTACTCACCGCAGTCGAAGCGGCGGCCGAAGCTTCTAAAACATTCAAAGGCTTTGACCTCGCTGACATGATTCCACGCATGTTTGGAATTCGCTGCTCTGCCATTCCTTTTGCTGCACTGACCACGAAGGGCATCGAGACTTCAATTGATTCTTCGCCTCCACCGACTTCGCGGTTCATTTTCGCGACAGAGCCCTCCACTTCTAGATGGGTTGCCAAGGCTACAAAGGGAAGATCTAACATTTCTGCTACCATAGCGGGGACTACTGACCCGTTGTGGTCAATGGTCTCTTTACCGCACAAAATGACATCAAAAGATTCCGAGCTGGCGTGGTCTGAGATCAAACGCGCGACTTGCATTGAATCCTCTGGATTGGCATTGATTCTAATGGCATCATCAGCGCCAATGGCAAGGGCTTTGCGAATGATTGGATCACACTCTGCGCCTCCGACGGTCAATGTCGTCACACTTCCACCATGTTTTTCCTTCAACTCGATGGCTCGAACAAGCGCATACCATTCGTCATAAGGATTCACTATGTATTGCACTCCGCTGGAATCAAAAGACTTGTCGCCATCCGTAAAAGCGATGCGGCTCGTCGTATCGGGTGCTTGACTAATGCAAACGAGTATTTTCATGTGCCAAAGGTAGGAACTACTCGACCAAAAGCGTTAGGCTCACTCCGCTTATATGACAGCCTAGGGGCCAACCAAAACCACTCCTACCAAATGGCCACCAAGACAGCTGTAAACAGCAATAATATTGGTTGCAATAAATTCGATTTTTGTTGATTTATTTGTTGCTTATCTTTGCCGACCAATTTGAATGCAGAAGATTATGCGTGAAGTGCAATTTAGAGAAGCCGTTTGCGAAGCCATGAGCGAAGAGATGCGCCGTGACTCAAGCGTGTTTTTGTTGGGCGAGGAAGTTGCAGAATACAATGGTGCATACAAAGCGTCAAAAGGAATGTTAGAGGAGTTCGGGCCTGAACGGGTCATCGACACTCCGATTGCAGAACTTGGTTTCGCCGGGATTGCAGTTGGAGCTGCAATGAATGGCCTCCGACCAATTGTCGAGTTTATGACTTGGAATTTTGCCATTCTTGCTGCCGATCAAATCATCAATCACGCAGCAAAAATGTTGCAAATGAGTGGCGGACAATACAACGTTCCCATCGTTTTCCGTGGCCCAAACGGCACAGCCGGTCAATTGGCGGCAACACACAGCCAGTCCTTCGAATCGATGTATGCCTCTATTCCAGGATTGAAAGTAGTCACGCCTTTCACGCCGTATGAAGCAAAAGGACTTTTGAAGTCAGCCATCCGCGATAATGATCCTGTATTGATCATGGAAAGCGAAAAAATGTACGGTGACAAAGGCATGATCCCGGAAGGTGAATTTTTAGTACCGATCGGAAAAGCCAACATTCGGCGCAAAGGAGATGCCGTCACAATTGTATCCTTCGGGAAAATACTAAAGACCGTGCACGAAGCTGCCGATCAGCTGGAAAAAGAGGGCATCGAAGTCGAAATCATTGACTTGGTAACCATTCGCCCGCTTGATCTGGATACGATCGTTGAAAGCATTAAGAAGACCAACCGATTGGTCATCGTGGAGGAAAGTTTTCCTGTGGCAAGCATTAGCAGTGAAGTAGCATACCGCGTTCAGCGCAACGCATTTGACTTCCTGGATGCGCCGATCGTGCGTCTGTGCCAAACAGACACCCCTTTCGCTTTTTCTCCACCGCTCATTGAAGAGGCTTTGCCACAAGTAAAGGACATCATGGAAGCCGTGAAGAGCGTAGCATACGTAGCGTAAAGAAGTCATTTGAAGCAAACAACCCTGAATCAACCGCATCAAACTAGGATGCAATACAACAATTAACATGGATACAATCCTGCTTTATTCGGTACCAGTAATCGCCATTTTGGGATTGCTCATCATGGCCATCCAAGGCGCATGGGTACGCAAACAAGACGCTGGTGAAGCAAAAATGGCTGAGATAGCTCAGCACATTCACGAAGGTGCACTTGCATTCCTCAACGCAGAATACCGCATACTCGCCATTTTCGTGGTGGTTGCCGGCGCTCTACTCGGTTTTGTCTCTTCCATCGTGGAGACGACCGAAATTTACATCGTCGCTGCCTTTGTCATCGGCGCTGTATTCTCAGCCCTAGCTGGCAACATCGGCATGCGCATCGCAACACAAGCGAACGTTCGCACAACTCAAGCTGCTCGAACTGGCATTGCACACGCATTGAAAGTGAGCTTCACGGGAGGTACAGTCATGGGACTAGGTGTAGCGGGATTGGCTGTTTTCGGCTTGAGCATGCTTTTCATTTTGTTGTTCCAAATGAAAAGCGGAGGAACTTGGGCCGGTGTCGAATCCATGACAATTGTTCTGGAATCGCTCGCTGGCTTCTCGCTCGGTGCAGAGTCGATTGCACTTTTCGCTCGAGTAGGCGGCGGAATTTATACGAAAGCAGCCGACGTGGGTGCAGACCTCGTTGGTAAGGTGGAAGCCGGCATTCCTGAGGATGACCCCCGAAACCCTGCTACGATTGCCGACAACGTAGGCGATAACGTAGGTGATGTGGCCGGAATGGGTGCTGACCTCTTCGGGTCATATGTAGCAACCGTGCTTGCTGCCATGGTGCTTGGAAATTATGTCATCAATGACATGGGCGGAAACATCACCGATGACTTTGGAGGCATTTCAACCATTCTATTGCCCTTGATCATCTCTGCCCTTGGCATCATCTTTTCTGTTTTGGGAACCTTGTTCATCCGCGTCAATGACGGAGCCAAGGAACCTGAAGTACAACGTGCCTTGAACATTGGAAATTGGAGCAGTATCATCATGACCGCGGTAGCTTGCTACTTCCTGATTGATTGGATGCTTCCAAGTGAGATGAGCATGGAATTCTTCGGAGAGGGATTGCGCACTTTCAGCTCAATCAATGTGTTTTATGCAGTATTGATTGGTTTGACTGTCGGAGGTGCAATCTCATACATGACCGAATACTATACCGGTCTCGGTAAGAAGCCAATTCTAGATATCGTTCAGAAATCAGCAACTGGAGCTGCGACCAATATCATTGCAGGTCTTGCAACAGGTATGATCTCAACATTTGGTCCAATCTTACTCTTTGCTGCTGCGATTTTCGGAGCCTATGAATTTTCTGGTTTCTATGGTGTTGCCATTGCAGCATGTGCCATGATGGCTACGACTGCGATGCAATTGGCCATCGACGCCTTTGGCCCCATCGCTGACAACGCAGGTGGAATCGCCGAAATGAGCGAGTTGCCAGACGAAGTCCGTGAGCGTACAGACATTCTCGACTCTGTAGGAAACACAACCGCAGCGATTGGAAAAGGATTTGCCATTGCATCTGCGGCGTTGACGGCCTTGGCTTTGTTCGCTGCCTTTGTAGAATTCACTGGAATCGATGGCATCAATATATTCAAGGCCAACGTTCTTGCCGCTTTGTTTGTTGGAGCGATGATTCCTGTTGTTTTCTCAGCATTGGCTATGAACTCAGTTGGAAAAGCAGCCATGGAAATGGTCAAAGAAGTGCGACGCCAATTCAAAGAAATTCCAGGAATTTTAGAGGGAACAGGCAAACCAGAATACAGCAAGTGCGTCGATATCTCAACACAGGCTGCCTTGCGAGAAATGATGCTCCCAGGAGCTCTGACGATCATTTTCCCGCTGGTCATAGGTTTGTTGCCACTCGCCTTTGGAGTCGATGGTCAGTATGCTGCCGAAACACTTGGCGGTTACATGGCAGGAGTGACTGTAAGCGGTGTATTGTGGGCAATCTTCCAGAACAACGCAGGTGGCGCTTGGGACAATGCCAAGAAGTCGTTTGAAGCAGGAGTTGAAATCGACGGTGAGATGACCTTCAAAGGATCAGATGCCCATAAAGCTGCTGTTACAGGTGATA
>DCPZ01000053.1:23326-70752 GCA_002323795.1 Flavobacteriales bacterium UBA1531
CTGCTGTTACAGGTGATACTGTTGGGGATCCATTTAAGGATACCAGCGGTCCATCCATGAACATCCTGATCAAACTCACCTGTTTGGTAGGCCTTGTAATCGCTCCGATTCTAAGCGATCACAGCGAAAATGGTGGACACAGCCAAATCGAAGAGACTCAAATTGAGCAAACGGCTGAAGGAATTGCCGGACTTCCGTTCCGCTCAGAAGATTGAAATCCAATCGAGCCTGGCATTTACTGAATCAATGAAAAAGGGAACCTTAGCGGTTCCCTTTTTTTAATTCAAATAATCCATGCGGTTGGCCCGTCCTCACCGACAAAATCGATACGTGGAAACGTCAGACGAACAGTCCATGCAATTCGGCATCCACGCTTTCAATGACTGCACCGAGGTCTGCCTTGTTCTCGTGGAAGCCATTCTCGTCCACATCAATGACCAGGAGCTTACCTGCTGAATAAGTGCTGATCCATGCCTCATACCGCTCATTCAGTCGGTTTAGATAGTCCAAACGAATCGCCTCCTCATAGTCTCGTCCTCGCTTTTGGATGTTCTCCACAAGCTTTGGAACAGAAGCTCGCAAGTAAATCATCAAGTCAGGTGGAGAAATGAAATTCTCCATCAACTCAAACAAGTCTTGGTAATTCTTGAAGTCCCGGCTGCTCATCAATCCCATGGAATGAAGGTTGGGAGCAAAAATGTGAGCGTCCTCGTAAATCGTTCGATCCTGAATGACTTTCTTTCCACTATCCTGCAATTCTGCAAGCTGCGAAAAACGCGAGCGCAAAAAGAAAACTTGCAAGTTGAAAGACCAACGTTGCATGTCTTTGTAAAAATCATTCAAATACGGGTTGTCATCAACTTGCTCAAAATGTGGCTCGTAACGGTAATGTTTCGCGAGGAGCGTGGTGAGTGTTGTTTTTCCAGACCCAATGTTTCCGGCTATTGCAATGTGCATAATCTTGGCTTCGTTCAATCTGCAAATTAGGCCTTGGAACGAAGGAATGAAACATTGGTTTTCAACAGAAACCCAACAGAGAATAAACGCCCCGCTGTGCATGAAGCTGAAAATGGGCGATTCGTCGCTCTAAACCGGGTCTGCGCGAAACTTCGCTTTGGAGATGGACAATACCTCTTCAACTACATCGCGTGAATTCGATAACCGCGGAATTTTGTGTTGGCCTCCTGATTTACCCTTGGACCGCAGCCAATTCTCAAACGTGCCAACTCGAGCAATGGTTCCCTCCGGAAATTGCAATGCCAATCCCCCACTTCGCTTCGCGTCATAATCCGAGTTTTGACGCTTGAGTGACGCATCTAGGCATTCCAGAAACAATTCCAAACCACCTTGAGGCTCCTTTGCAAATTCAAAAATCCATTGGTGCCCACCTGTTCGATCCAGACGCATAAACAAGGGGGCGGCAGTATATTCCCTGACTTGGGCTCCCGTCAGTGCTGATGCCTCCGCCACCGCCTTGTCGGCCTGAGCGACCATGACCTCCTCTCCAAACGCGTTTAAATAAGATGTTGTGCGGCCTACGACCTGCATACGAAAGGGATGTGTTTCTGTGATGCGAATGACATCGCCAAGGGCATATCTCCAAAGTCCCGCATTTGTCGAAATGACCAACGCATAATCCACACCAACCTCCAACTCGCGCAATTCCAGTGCAATCGGATTCTCACTCTCCCATTCAGTCAACGGAACGAACTCGAAAAAAATTCCATAGTCCAGCATTAGCAGCATATCATCCTCAGACAATCGGTCTTGCAATCCAAAGAAGCCTTCGGATGCATTGTACGTCTCGAGGTAATCAAATTGAAAACGCGTGCTACCGATCAATGACTCGAACTCTGCTTGATACGGCGCGAAACTTACTCCGCCATGCATAAACAACTGAAGATTGGGCCATACCTCACCTAACGAGTTTGCCCCAGAAAAATCCAGAACGCGCTTGGCCACCACCAACATCCAACTGGGAATTCCGGCCAAGATGCGCACATCTTCACGCATTGTTGCTCGCGCCATTGCATCGACCTTTTCTTCCCAATTGTCCATCATGGCAATTTCCCTGCTTGGAGTTCTCCTCGCTTCAACCCAAAACGGCAAATTCTGCACGATGATGGCGCTTAAGTCTCCTGTATACGAGCCGGTCACCATCGAATCTAGCGAAGATGACCCGCCCAAAATCAAATGCTTACCGCCGTACAACTTAGCATCAGGACGTTGATGGCAAAACAAGGCCAGCAAATCCTTTCCGCCCTTGTAGTGACAGGATTCCAATGAGTCGTTTGTGACTGGTAAAAACTTACTTCGATTCGAACTTGTGCCAGAACTTTTTGCAAACCATTGCGTAGCGCCTGGCCATAATACATTGGATTCACCCGATTTGGATCGGTCTATCCAAGGCTTCAACTCGTCATAGGTTCGTATGGGAACAATTCGCTTGAAATCCCTCCAATTCCGAATGGAACCAAAACCAGCCTCCCGCCCAAAAGAGGTCCTTCTGCCCTCCATCACAAGGTTATTAAAAAGCCCTCGCTGAACCTCAACCGGCTGCCTGCGCACCAAGTCAATGGAGTACATGCGTTTGCGGATGAACCAACTGAATGCTGAATTAAAAGCCATGGTGCGGTGAGGGTTCTAAGTTACTGCGATACAAGCAAACAGCATGACTGCTGTAGTTCATATCAAGCAAAGACACGCTCAATGGCCTTCAGAGCAATGTCTATGTCACGATCCGTGCTGAACCGACCAAAAGAAAAACGCAAACTTGCGCGCTCCGGATCGTGAAATTTTAAGGAGCGAAGCACATGAGAACCCAACGTGGCACCACTCGAACAAGCGCTTCCTCCTGAACAGGACACCCCTTCCAAATCAAGTAAAAACAGAGCCATCCCAGATTTTGGGTGCGGAGGAAACGACACATTCAAAACGGTATAAAGACGACTTTCTTCATCGGATTGGCCGTTGAACCGAACGTCCGGAAACAACAATTTCAATCCCTTGGCCATTTTCGCTTTTAGGTGACGAATATGCCGTTCATGTTCTTCCAGTTCTGCATAAGCCAAATCAAAAGCAGCGGCCAAGCCAACAATGTTATGGGTGGATTCAGTACCTCCCCGCACAGCGCGCTCCTGACTGCCTCCTTCAATTTGTCCACCGAGGTGAATTCCCTTTCGAATGTAGAGAAATCCGACCCCTTTGGGACCATGAAATTTGTGCGCTGAGCACGCAATAAAATCCACTGGCAAAGACTCCAAGTCAAAGGTATAATGGCACATCGTTTGCACCGTGTCTGAGTGGAATAATGCATTGGCGTCACGGCAAAGTGAACCGATCGCGTGAATATCCTGAACCACCGCGACCTCATTATTGGCGTGCATGATGCTCACGATGGTTTTTGGCCCCGAAACAAGCAGTTCTTCGAGGTGATCCAAATCCACGGTGCCGTCCTCGTGGTGCTTTACCAAGTCCAATTGAATGCCGTGGGATCGCTCCAGTGACCGGGCCGTTTTGATCACCGCACTGTGCTCGGCCTCAGATGTAATGATGCGCTCGCAGCCCAAATCGCGCACCGCACCGCGCAAGGCCAAATTATCAGCCTCCGTTCCACCTGATGTGAAGTAAATGCAGCTTGAGTGACAGTTTAAGTGCTGTGCAATCAATCGACGGCTTTGCTCAATGATGACCCTCGTCTTGCGGCCAATCGCATGGCTTGATGATGGATTCCCGTAGGACTCTCTCAACACCGGAATCATCGCCTCCAACACTTCTGGGGCAACTGCCGTGGTTGCTGCGTTGTCGAGGTAAACATTCATTTGGTCGCGTTATGGCTACAAAAATGCACCAATTCGGATGAACCAACAATCCGCAAAGAAAGAATCTTCAGTTAAAACAACTTCAGTGCTTTAATAATGCGAGTAATTCTTGCTTGAACCTTCCTCCTAAGGCACTGGCAGCCTCTTCGGATTCAGCTTCTGCATAAACTCGAATGATTGGCTCTGTATTGGACTTCCGCAGATGCACCCAACCTTCCGCCAAATCAAATTTGACGCCATCGACCACATTTACCTCAGCCTCAGGGTGAGCAGCAACGAGTTTTGAAAGGGCTGCGTCAACATCCGAATCAGGAAGTTCAAGCTTGTCCTTGGACATGAACCAGTTGGGGTAATTGGCGCGCAATTGCAAAACGCTCCCCCCAAACGTCACAAGATGTGTCAAAAAAAGCGCTGTACCGACCACAGCGTCGCGACCGCAATGAGAAGCGGGGTAAATGACCCCTCCGTTTCCTTCACCACCAATCACAGCTCCTGTTGAGCGAATCGCATCGACCACATTGACCTCGCCTACGGCACTTGCGGTGTGTGTGCCGCCATGCTTCTCGGTGATGATGCGCAGAGCCCGCGTAGAACTCATATTGCTCACCGTGTTTCCTGGCGTTTTGGATAAAATAAAATCAGCTACTGCGACCAAGGTATACTCTTCACCAAACCAACTACCATCCTCACAAACAAAAGCCAGTCGATCCACATCTGGATCAACACTGATGCCCAAATCACATTTTTCCTCCACCACGATCCTGCTCAACTCTTCGAGGTGGGCGGGAAGAGGCTCAGGATTGTGTGCAAAATTCCCTGTTGGATCGCAATTGACCTCGACCACTTCACACCCCAATGCTTTGAGCAACATGGGCATTATAATGCCGCCCGTGGAATTGACTGCGTCCACAGCAATTTTCAGCCCTTTTGCTCGGATGGCTTCAACATCAACCCACTCCAAATCGAGCGCGTGATCAACATGCGTCTCCATCCAGCCTGCCAAATGCTCCGTGTAACCGATGTCTTCGATGTCTGCGTATGCTGCATTTTCTCTCGAAAGCGCCAGAACACGCTCTCCCTCAGACGCATTCAAAAATTCTCCCGAAGGACCTAAAAGTTTTAATGCATTCCACTGCTTCGGGTTGTGACTCGCAGTGAGAATGATTCCACCTGCAGCTGACTCTGCAGGCACAGCAAGTTCAACGGTTGGAGTCGTACTCAGTCCTAAGTCTATCACATTCACACCCATCGCATTCAACGCACCCACCAAACAATCTCGAACAAACTCGCCACTCAAACGAGCATCCCGTCCGACGACGACCGTAGGTTGACCTTCCCCTGATGAAGATTTGACCCACGAAGCATACCCTGTCGCAAACCGGACAATGTCGTGTGGAGTCAGTCCTTCTCCCTCTTGGCCACCTATTGTGCCACGAATTCCCGAAATTGATGTTATCAGCATGGGTCAAATTTACCGCGCATCTCCCGGTTTCGTGGACTAATCCTTGCAGGATGTGAAAAAAGGACTGTGCGAAATGGCAACGCTCTCGACTCCCCGGCTTAGCTTTGACTTATGAATGGAGAAGGACAAGCATACCGTGACGAGCCTGCGCTCAAAGACTTGGTTCGCAAGTTTGAAGCAATGGTCAATAGCGGAGACCAGGCCTTTTTCGATATGGATGAATTGGAGGGGCTGATCGAGCATTACCTAGGGGTAAAAGAAACGCGGAAAGCGGAGATGGCATTGAAGCATGCCCGTCAGCTTTATCCCGGTCACTTGGGGCTGAAGTTAAGGCAAGCGCAAATCTGGGCCAACACTGGAAAACCTGTGAAAGCCGTACCTCTCCTCAAAGACCTCCTTCAATTCGACCCACACAGTGAAGAAATCTTGATGACCTTGGGTTCAATTTATAGTCAAATTACAGATCACAAGCAGGCAATCGATTGCTTCAAACGTGCCCTGATATTTGCTGACAGCGATGCCCGCCGCGAAATACGGATTGACATCGCCTTGGAATATGAAAATCTCGGAGCTTGGAAAGAGGCCATTGTTAATCTTGAGGAAGCACTAGCGGAAGATCCGGGCAATGAAACTGCCGTTTACGAATTGGCATTCTGCTTTGAACGCACAGGCCAATTCAAGCGTGCAGCGCGCTTTTACGAAAAATTTCTAGATCAACAGCCCTATTCATTTGCAGCGTGGTATAGCATGGGAAATGCCCTGCAACAATGCGGCAAGTACCCTCAAGCTATTGACGCTTACGATTTTGCAATTGCAATTGAAAGTGCATTTGGACCGGCTTATCACCAAAAAGCAGAAGCACTCGTGGCGATGGAGCGGTACAATGATGCGCTTCATACGTACGAGGAGACCCTAAGTTTTGAAGACATAACCCCTCGAACACAATGTTACATGGGTGAATGCTTGGAAAGGCTGGGCAACTTGGATCAAGCATCTGAATACTACCGTGCCAGCCTCAAGCTCGATCCGGCGTTTGCTGACGCATTCATTGGCTTGGGGGTATTGGCTGACCTTCAAGGTCACCTTGGAGAAGCATGCTCTCATTTTGAACAAGCCCTGTCAATCGAGCCGGAACAAGCAGACTACCATCTGCTCCTAGCTACCACATTGAAAAAGAAAGGCGAATACGAACGAGCTGAAAAGGTATACACTGAAGGCCTGATACGCGATATTCGCAATGCCGAAATCTGGCTCGAACGCATCGACAATTTGCAAGTCGCAGATCGCCACGAAAATGCACTTGACGTCATTGATGACTCGGAAACAGCCTTGGGTCATAACGGATCCATCGGGTACCGCAAATTCATCAGTCTGTATGCTATCGGCCGTCAAAACGAAGCCTTCGAATTTCTTGAGCACCTGCTTCTCAATCATTTTGATGAGGCACAAAATTTAATCGACTTGTTTCCTGCGCTTGCCAATGATGCGCGCTTCGTAAAACGCCTCGAGCGTTTTAAACCCTAATGCAATGCCAGACATTTCACACCTTCCTGATCGCACTTCTCAACCTCGTGAAAATGGCCTCACAATGGTCATGGACAAAGGGCTTAGCCTGCGGCAGGCAGAAGATTTAATCGAAACAGGGAGTGACCTTGTCGATTTCCTAAAATTGGGTTTTGGCACCTCAATCGTAACGCCAAAAGTGGCAGAAAAGACCAAACTATACCGCGATGCTGGATTTGACGTCTATTGCGGCGGCACGCTATTTGAAGCCTTCTACGTGCGCAATGATTTGGATGGATACCTGCGATTCATTGACAAAATGGGCATTGAATGCTTGGAGGTCAGTGATGGTTCGATGATCATTCCACACGACGAAAAGTGCGAGGTCATCTCCCATCTCAGTAAGAACTATAAGGTGCTTTCAGAAGTAGGCTCGAAAGAAGAAGGTATCCTCATCAGTCCTGCAAAATGGATTCGCATGATGAGCAATGAGCTTCAAGCAGGCAGCTTCAAAGTCATTGCCGAAGCCCGTGAAAGCGGAAACGTCGGTATCTATCGTCCCAATGGTAGCGCACACGTCCAATTGATCAAGCGCATCTTGGCGAATGTTGCTCTCGAAGACATCCTCTGGGAAGCGCCGAAAAAACCACAACAAGTCTGGTTCATCCGCCAATTTGGCGCAAATGTGAATCTGGGCAATATCGGTCCCAATGATTTGATTCCTTTGGAATGCCTCCGTCTTGGCCTGCGAGGAGACACTTTCTTTGAACACTTGCCTGAAGCGCTTGCAGGTGGTAAAAGGCTGGCTCCTGAGGAAGTTACAGAAGAAGACTGATTGAACACTTTTGCCTTAGGATGACCTGATATCCTGATTTTTTCACTTACAAGATGCACTTTGTGAAATGAACACAATTGTACCATCCATCCTCCCGAAGACCCTGAAACAGTGGCTTGACAGTCATGAGGAGTTCATACTTCTTGACATTCGCGAAGCCCACGAAGTAAGTGTAAGTCGTTTGAGTGATTTCAACATTCCAATGGCATTCTGTCTGTCTCGGCAGTCCGAAATTTCACGAGATGTTCCTGTCATCATATACTGCCGTTCTGGCGCAAGGTCCTCCGCTACCGTGAGCGCGCTTTGTTCAAAGCATGGTTTTGAAAATTTATTCAGCCTTGAAGGTGGGATCACCGCTTGGGCAGAGACCTTTGAACCGGGAATGGAAATCGCGTAAAAATGAACTCCAAGCAAACAAAACGCTCATCATTTAAAGACTTCATTGGGTTATACCTGCGGGGAATGGCTATGGGTGCAGCAGATCTCGTTCCCGGAGTTTCAGGTGGAACCATCGCGCTGATAACTGGGATTTATGACGAGTTGCTCAGCTCAATTTCAGCCATACACCCGCGCATGGTTCTTCAGGCATTCAGAGGAGAGTGGAAAACGATTTGGAATACCGTCAATGGAAATTTTTTGGTGGTGTTGGCTCTGGGGATTGGCACAAGCATCTTGGGATTATCCAATCTGCTCCATCATTTGTTGGAAGAGCACAGGACCTTGCTTTACTGCTTCTTTTTTGGATTGGTTTCAGCTTCCATTCCTTTTGTTGGTCGTCAAGTCAAGACACGAAATGTACGGGCCGCCTTCGCCTTTGCTTTTGGCGCCATGATTGCATTTGGCATAAGCTCCCTTCCCATTTCACAAGCGGAGCCCTCCACGTTCTACCTTTTCGGTGCGGGAGCAGTGGCAGCTTGCGCGATGATCCTCCCAGGAATTTCAGGAAGTTTCATCCTACTCCTTCTTGGTGCATACGCTGCAGTCATTGGGGCCGTCAAATCGTTGGACCTTTTCCGCATTGCAATCATTGTATCAGGTGTCATTTCGGGTTTGCTCCTCTTTAGCAAGCTACTCAAGTGGACATTGCAACGGCATTACAACACCCTTCTGGCCTTGCTTACCGGATTTTTACTTGGTTCGTTGCGTGCCATTTGGCCATGGAAAGAAAAGGTTGAGTTGCTCTACACGCACAGTGATGGGAGAGAAACGTGGTCCGAAGCCTTGGATTGGCCTGGGAATTTGGCCACAGAAAATATGGGAATAGCGCTGCTTTGTGCCATTGCGGGAGCTTCCCTTGTTGCGTTGATGAATCGCTTTTCACAACCGATTCAAAATGAGTGAAGTCCAACGCTTTGGATTGTTGGGAAAAACGCTGGCCCATTCTCATTCACCAGCCTTATTTGCAGAAAAATTCAAACGCGAAGGCCTAGAATCTGCAAGTTACTCGCTGTTTGAATTGGACGATATTGGCAAATTCAGGAACTGGATTACAACGGTGCAAGAGCGGCATGGGCCATTGTCAGGATTGAATGTGACAGTCCCGTACAAGGAAAGTATTCTTCCTTTTCTCAGATCCCTTTCACCTGAGGCAAAAGCCATTGGTGCAGTGAACGCAATCAAACCAAGTGACAACGGCACATGGATCGGACACAACACAGATGCTGTAGGTTTCGTCAATAGCATTCGACCATTTTTGCGCTCCGAACACGAACGGGCGCTTGTCATTGGCAACGGCGGTGCAGCGAAAGCCGTGCGCCATGGCCTCAGCAAACTGGGAATCCAAGTGGCCCATGTCACGCGTCGCGAAATCAACTGGCCTTCTGTGCGCTTTAAGGACTTGAGCCCCGAAGCGGTCGGACATCACAAACTCGTGGTGCAGTGCACACCCGTGGGCACCTATCCCGAAGTTCACAGCTGCGTGCCATTTCCATGGTCAGGGATGACACCTCAACACCTTGTGGTGGACTTGGTTTACAATCCGGCTGAAACCCAATTTTTGAAACACGCGCGTGCAAGCGGTGCGGAGGCTATGAATGGCAGAGACATGCTTCATGCACAAGCCGATGCCGCCTGGCGTTGGTGGACGTCATGAACCAGAAGTGGCATTGTATCTTTGAGCAGTGAGCGAGCACGACATTCCCCCAACCGAACAACAAGGTGCCCACAAAGACCTGAACGCCATGAGCGTTGGAGCTTTGATTGGAAACATGCACCTGCAGACGCAAAACGCATTTGATGCCGTAGGGTCATGTTTACCTGAGGTTCAAGGTTTTGTCGAAGCTCTAGTTCCAAGAATGAAAAATGGGGGACGTCTTTTTTACATCGGAGCCGGGACCAGCGGTCGTTTGGGAATCTTGGACGCGAGCGAATGCCCACCAACATTTGGCGTTGACCCTGATTCAGTCCAAGGCTACATCGCAGGTGGTGATGGAGCCTTACGCGCAGCCGTTGAGGGAGCTGAAGACGATTTGGAAGGAGCATGGCACGATTTAGAGGAGGCGCATCCAAACTCAAATGACACTTTAATTGGAATTGCTTCTTCAGGACGCACACCCTACGTCATTGGCGGCATTCAACGCGCAAATGAGAAAGGATTGCTCACGGCTTGTATCACGTGTAACCCGTCATCTGACCTTGGAGAAATCTGCAACCACCCGATTGTCGCCATAACTGGACCAGAGTTCATTACCGGAAGCACTCGATTGAACGCAGGAACAGCGACCAAATTGGTTCTGAACCTGATTAGCACTTCGGTCATGATTCAATTGGGTCATGTGCAAGGATCATCAATGGTGGATATGAAACCATCAAACACAAAACTTGTGGAACGTGGGGTCAGGATGATTGAAATGGCAACAGGTGTCAGTACACTTGAAGCGTCGGCCGCACTCAGCGCTTGTGGCAGTGTGCGGAAGGCGATTGATAAAATCAAGGGAAATGCACACGCTTGAGCCTTACTTCGCGTGGCGCAACCATTATGTGGCGAGCAGTGATCCACGCAGCCCTTTCTTTGAAAGACAGTACAGCGAATTCGAATATTCGACCAAGATTTACAATTACTTCATTCATCCTCAGTGGGATTCGATTGAATCGCAGACCCTATTCTGCAAAATTCTATTTGCAGATTACGACGAACGATTTGCTGTAATCGAATTCATTGGAGAATGGAACGATTGCCTTTTCAATGATGTAATGCACCTGAAACGAGAGGTCATTGACGTGCTCATGGCAGAAGGCATCAATCGATTTATTTTAATCGGTGAAAACATCCTCAACTTCCATTTTGGAGACGATTGCTACTACGAAGAATGGTTTGATGAAGTCACAGACGATGATGGGTGGATTGCCCTTTTGAACTTCCGAGAGCACGTTCTGGAGGACATGAAAAGCATCGACCTCGACAGCTACTTTGCACTGGGAGGAGAATTGAGCGAAATCGGCTGGCGCACGCTGACTCCCGCACATTTGTTTGAACGCATTGACGATTGCGTCAGCCAGCGCTTGGGTTTAATCGGCTGATATCAGGACTTTAAAATCCTTCGATTGCTCCCAAACCAAACAACGCAAAGTCCATTCGAACCGGATCTTTGGGATCCACCTGACGAAGTCCAACCATCAGCTCTTCCACTGCCCGCCAGTCACTCGCTCTGCGGCCCAACAATTCCAGCTTCCGTCCGACATTTCCCGTATGCACGTCGAGCGGAATCATCAACTGCCGTGGTTCAATGGTCGTCCAGATGCCAAAGTCTACTCCACGAACTGAAGGCCGGACCATCCAGCGAAGAAACATGTTCAAGCGTTTCGTCGCCGAGCCACGAGCCGGACTGGCCACATGCTTGCGAGTGCGACCTGCTTCGAATCCGCGGGCCAGTGCAGCCGCAAAAAAACGATCATGGAAGACCTCCAAATGAGGACGAGTCGACTCTCCCCTCTGTTCAGCAAACGTTTCAGGTAAAAATGCCGCCTCAAGTCCATCAAATTCCTGCAACAAACATTGCAAAGCGTGCATAAAAAAGAGGGCATCTCGTGGCTGAAAAGTACGATGTACGAATCCCTTACTCACGGCCTCCATCTCATCGGAACTGGCTGATTCCAAAAATTGCCGTGGTGCATTATCCATCCGGCTCATCCACTTGGCCGCGTTATTCTTGATGGTCACGCGCTGACCCCACGCCAAGGTCGCCGTTAAAAAGGCTGCTACTTCAATGTCATTGGGATCACTGAAATCGTGGGCAATGGAAATGGGATCATCAGGGATGAAATCGAGGGATTCGTACCGGTCTGCCTTTTCCAGTAAAAACGATTTCAATTCGGTGGAAACCTGAGTTAAATCCTGCCGTTTTACAAAACGCCCACTCTTATTTGAATTATTGGCCATGCCCGGCAAAATTCGAGCTAAATTTGCATCGAATGGAATTTGTGCATCCAGAAATACTATGGGGGTTGTGTGCACTAGTCATTCCAATTATCATTCATCTCCTGCATTTTCGACGTTTTCGGAGAGTGGCCTTTTCACAAGTCGCTTTTCTCAATGCGGTGCAAAAGGATGCACGTGCAATGCAACGCATTCGACATTGGTGGGTGCTCATCACCCGGATGCTGGCCTATGCCGCAATGGTTATGGCATTTGCACAACCGCAATTGCCCCCCCCCAGTAGCGCGGACTCATCAGGTATAAACCGCGATGGTCACGCTATTTCACTCTACATTGACAACAGCCACTCCATGGAAGCGCAGGGAGAGGAAGGTCAATTGCTTCAAGCGGCGAGAAACAAGGCGGCACTGGTCGTCGAGCAATTCAGTCCGACCGATCGTTTTCAAATCCTGACCTGTGATTTTTCAGGAAAAGACCAGAAATTTCTCACCCGAGCACAAGCCCTCGAGCGGATTGAGAGCATCCATACATCACAGCAGGCACGTGAAATTTCAGAGGTTCTGACGCGAATGCAAAGTCAATTGACAAAGGCAATCGACTCCAAACGATTGGCTTATTTATTTTCCGACTTGCAGCAATCAACCCATGCATTAGCGAATGAAATGGATGCGCCAGACACCACCATCAGCTGGTATTTCATTCCTGAACTTGCAGGCGGCTCGCCAAATATCTGGGTGGATTCGATTTGGTTTGATGAACCGATGCGAATTGCTTCGCGTCCAGCTGCACTTCGCATTCGACTGAGCCACAACTCCAACACTGCTGTGAGCGGCATTCCCATGAACCTGAGTATCAATGGAGATCGCGTTGCAATCGGAACATTCAACCTGGTTCCTGGTCTAGACACAGATACTGTACTGCGCTTCAATCATGGTCTAGCTGGACTCAAGGAAGGCATGGTTTCCATCGAAGACGCTCCGATTCGTTTTGATGATAACTGGAATTTTGGCTTTGAAGTCACGGACAACGTTCGGATCACCATTCTCACAAAACAGACGAACTCAGAAACAGCATCGTCCATCAAGCGCGTATTTGCCACCGCCAATGGTTTGTACAATGCGGAAATTCATTCCAGTTGGACTCCAGAATTAATTGCGAAATCAAAGCTGATCATCCTTTGTGATTGGGAACCCCAAGGATCAGGATTCGCCCAGGAAATAGCGGATTTTGTGAAAAATGGAGGTTCAATTGTTTACTTACCCAAGTACAATCAAAATGCTGATATTCAATTGTTTGAATCACTTGGACTACCGCATTCTGGACCTTGGATTGAAACCGACGACCGTGTTCGTTCCATTCAGCTGAACCATCCGTTTTTTCGAAACATGTTTGCTGAATTTCCCGAACGAATTGACCTTCCAAATGCAAAGCGCATCTGGAATCGAAAGATTGCTGCATCAGAAGAAGTTCTTGCATCCACAGAACTCGGTCGGCCCTTCCTTTCTCAGCGTCAGTTCGATCGAGGCCAAGCCTTTATCTTTCATGTGAGTGGCGATCCTGAATCCAGCAACTTGACTCGACATGCCCTCTGGATTCCTTTGCTACTGCGCATGGCAGAACGCGCTTACGCAACTCCAATCAATGCCGGTGAAATCGGATCTTTGAAACGATGGACCTTTGCGGCCGATGTTCCAAACATCTCAGAGCTCAGACTTGTCCGGAGCAACAAACAATCAAACCCCTCGACGAAATCAAATGAAGATTCAGGCGATTGGCTGCCCGAGGTTCGTCAGGTTCCAGGTCAAATTCAAGTGCTGTTAGAAGGGCTTCCAATCGACCCTGGTCATTATGTCCTCAGCGATTTGAGCCATGACTGGGCGACCATTGGTCTCAACCTAGATCGCAAGGAATCAAATCATGACGCCTACTCCTTGTCTGAATTCAGCTCTTTCATCGATCAGAAAGGATGGAACAACGTCAAATTGCTCAGCATGACTGCCTCGAGCCTCCCACAAGTCATAGAACAATCCGAACAAGGCATCTCCTTGTGGAAAGCCTTTATCATATTTGCATTGATCGCTTTGGCGATTGAGACGATTTTACTGCGCACATGGAAAGCATAATCATTAAGAAAGCGTTGGTCCTAGACCCTCAAAGCGAACACCACGGACTCGTTAGAGATATCCTCATCGAAGCTGGAACCATTTCTGCAATAGCTCCAGATTTAAAGTCCCCTTCCAATTCCCATGAATGGCAAGCCAATGGCGCCGCTGTTTCACAAGGTTGGATTGATTTACAATCCCACTTTTATGATCCTGGAGCCGAGCACAAGGAAGGCTTGGAAAATGGTGCTGCAGCTGGATCGCATGGAGGCTTTACGCATGTCATTTTGAATGCCAACCCCTACGTAGCGCCTGACAACAAATCAGCCGTTTCCTTTCTTCAGGCCCAAGCTCAGGATTATACCTGCGCGCTGCACCCCATGGCCAATGTGTCCCAGAAGTCTGAAGGTCAATCTCTTTCAGAAATGCATGATTTAGCCGCGGCCGGTGCCGTTGCTTTTTCAGATGATGCACCCATCGACAAAACTGAAATGCTCCGGCGAGCGCTAGAATATGCTCACGAACTTTCCCAACCTGTCATCAGCATGCCATTGGACATGGAACTTAATGCAGGCGCGCAAATGCATGAAGGTGCCACAAGCACGCACATGGGCGTGACCGGGAATCCGACGGAATCGGAAGTGATGCGCATTCAAAGGGACCTTGAAGTTTTAAAATACACGGGTGGCAGATTGCACTTTTCTGTCATTTCTTCTGCAGATTCGGTCGAATTGATTCGAGCTGCCAAGGCTCGCGGCTTGAATGTCACTTGCGCTACTACGGCCAACCACCTTCATTTTGTAGATGAAGATCTCCATGCATTCGATGGGACCTTAAAAGTCATGCCTCCATTCAGAACTCAGAATGATCGAGAGGCTCTGCGCCATGGAATAATTGATGGCACAATCGATGCGATTGTCTCCGATCACCGACCCGAAGATTTGGAACACCATGACGTCGAATTCAGTTTGGCTTCTTTCGGAATGGCTTGCATCGAATACACATTCCCCTTGGCCTTAAGCGCACTTCAATCTATATCCAAAAAGGACGCACTTTCCGCTTTAGTCAATGCTTTGAGTTCTGGTCCACGGCAAATCCTTGGTCTTGAGCACAGGCCTATTATGCCGGGACAGCCTGCAGATTTGACATGGTTTCATCCTGAAGAACTGTGGAACAACCAAGCAATCACAAGGGGAGCAAACTTGGCCCAATCCATTGTCCAACACAAAGAAAAACTGGTCGGAAACCCGTTAGGCACAATCCACGGAACGAAGTCATTTCTTCGCGACTGAATCCATCAAGCTTCTCCTTGAGGTCCACTAAAGGTGAGAGGCATAGCTGGATCTTGGTTGCCTTTGGGAGCTTGAATGGGACCTTGTTGTTGCTCAAATCGTTGAACGTTCTCATTCAATGCCTGCAACAACCTCTTCGCATGATGTGGCGCTAAAATAATTCTACTTCGCACTTTTGCCTGCTTCATTCCGGGCATAATTTGAGCGAAATCCACAACGAACTCAACGGGGCTATGCGTGATTACAGCAAGGTTAGAATAGACACCTTGCGCCTCTTCTTCTGGCAAATCGATGTTGAGTTTTTTTGAATTGGGGCGATCTTCTTGGGCCATATCGTTGTGCTGTGTGTCGTTAAAAAAATGAAGTTAGGCCAATTCAGCAATTTAGGTCAAGGGCATCTCCAACAATTCACGCAAGTTGGCAATGTGAGGAAAAGCTGAATTTGACTCAGGCCCCTTGGGGTCAAAGTGAATGGCTTGCCATCCCGCATTGCAGGCGCCTTCCACATCGCATTCCAAATCATCACCTATCATGATTGCTCGCGATGCACTTGAATTGGTTAGAGTGATGCTCTGATCGAACGCTTCCCGTCGTGGTTTTTTGAACCCCAAGGCATCGCTGGTGAGCACTTGCAAGAAATATGGGGACAGACCCGAATTATGCATCTTGATGTGTTGAACTTCCTCAAAACCGTTGGTCAAAATAAACATGCGATGACCACGCTCTTTCAAAGCCGCACAAACCTCCATCGCTCCATCCAATAACGCCGTCCGATAAGGAGCCCTTTTGACATAGGCCTCTCCCATTGATTCTGCCAGTGCATTCATGCCTTCAAACTCACCAATCCCCAGCTTTTCAACGGAGCGTTTGAAACGCAAAGGGCGCAGCTCTTGCTGGGTCAACCTGCCTTCACGGTAATCCTTCCAGCAACGTTCATTCTCCACTTCGTAAACCGCAATGAAATCTTGCGCTGTAAAATCTCCAGGAAGTTGAGGTTGAGCTAATTCAAGAAATATCTCATTCAATGCTTCCCTCGAATTGAGGTCAAAATCCCATAGTGTTCGGTCAAGGTCAAAGAAGAGATCAAGTAACATTGGATGAAATTAATTTACAGGCTGATTTAGAAAAAATCATTCGCTACAAGCCACGAGAGTGACGTCAAAACGACAGTCCAAATCGCAAAGGCAAAGATGAGTAAAGCGGGCATTCGGGAGTCTTTGTCGTGATATTTAGAAGCCAAAACAGACGAAATCGGCACAGAAATCAAACCAGAAACCACCAGCAAACCCCAAAGCCCAAATCGTCTTCGAAACTTGACCCAACGTCTTCGACTGGGTGTAAAAACCGGACCCTTAGGACCTTTTTGGTCACGCCATTCGCTCCATTTTCTGAACAGCCATTTTCCGAAATAGAAAAAAAGCATTACCCCGAAAGCCGCCCCTACGCTGCAAATGAGCACCGTTGGCAACCAGCCGATGCCACGACCAATCATCAGAGAAGGTGTCACGACGAACTTCACCATTGCAGCGAGCATCCACAATATGGTTTCAAGGGGTCCCGGCATATCAATTCATCTTGGTACCAAAGGCCAAATCGCCCGCATCACCCAGTCCAGGGTAGATGTATCCTCTGGAGGTCAGCACCGCGTCTACTTCTCCCACCCAGAGGTGACCATTTTCGGGCAAGGCTTTCAGGATTTTATTCACGCCTTCTTCACTCGCAATGATCGCTGCTAAGTGAATTTGGGCGGGCTTGCCAAAACGCTCAATCATCAAAGCCAGCACTTGCTCCAAGGAAGCGCCCGTCGCAAGCATAGGATCCGCTAAAATCAACGTTCGATTTTCAAGGTTAGGAGAACTTACTGCGCCGATGCCGATGCGAAATTGTTCATGACCTGCATCTTCATACTCCCGACAAGCAGAAACAAATGCATGGTCTGCCTGGTCAAAAACTCGGCTCAAGCCATCATGCATGGGCAAGCCTGCTCGCAAAATCGTTCCGAGTACAGGCGGATTTTGCAGTCGCCTTACATCAGCCGTGCCAAGAGGAGTTTTAACGGTTCCTGATTCAAAATGAAACGTCTTTGCAATTTCATATCCCATGCACTCGCCCATTCGCTCGAGATTCATGCGAAATCGAGCCCGATCTGATTGCAGTTCAACATTTCGCAATTGGGCGAGAATTTCGTGGGAAATTCCAGGAGATTGACTCAGATCGTGCAGCATCGCTTTATCAATTTAGCAGACTCGTTTCAAAATTACTTCATACGCCTCTTTCCATCCTCTCCACTCACCAATATCGCTCACAGATTCATTGTGCCATAGCAGGCGCAACACTCCACCTAATTCCCTTGTCGCATCAGCCAAACGCGACACCTGATCCACAGCTTCCTCCGGCGTTACGCGCAAGTAACGCATGAGCGTCGCGTCCATTGCCGCCACAGGATGCAATACGAGATTCAATGTCTTTTCATTGATCACATCATAGGCAGGAAAAGCTCGTGACATGCCTGCTCGAAAACCAATCACATCGGCATATCCAAGCGAATGATCTTCCTTCAGCCCAAGCTGCTCCAGTCTTTTCCAACTGGATCCTGGCTGCTGCAAAAGATAATGCTGACGAGAGCGAATGACCGGCACTCCAGTGATTTGTGTCAAGCGAGCAATCTCAGCTTTCATTTCATCGGAAGAAAGCGACTCGTGAGCAGAAAAACCTGGATGAATTCCGACATCAGCCTTATCCTGTAATGACCGGATTTGAGCCTGCAGCCCACTCGACCTCCAGGATAAACCCCGATCATACTTTCCTCGGTTGGCCAACAAGAAGAAGTAAATCGCACGCAGCCCCATCTTTTGGTGCAATTGTTCCAACCAATCATAGGTGTCATAAGCATCTGGCTCAGCTCCGCGCAGCACATTGATTCGTTCCACAATACGGTGCCAGCGGCCCTTCACAATATCGTGAGTGGTGGCTGCCAACGTCATGGTTAATGATCGGTGCCGATAGGCGTATGCGCTATCAACATCAACAGTAGGGACCACGCAATAATCCGTGAGATCATAGCTAAAATCGCAAGACTTCGCCCATTCAATGACACGAAATTCGACTTCTGGTCGGTCAAGCCATTTCTCACGAAATGCCAGTGTTTCGCGGCCATTAATGCGTCCAAAAGAATCACGCTCATCGTCACCAAATGCGTATTCTTCCAGTCGAGTCGTCATCCAAAACACCCAACTCCACCAATCACTGAAGATTATTTCATCCCCTTGTGATTCAATTCGCACACCAAAAGGAAGCCGGGTACCACCTGGTGTCGCTTCATTTGTAGCGTCGGACCAAATCCAAGTTGGTATCGATGATCCAGATTCTTTCAACAAACCCGCAGCGGGAATCCAAATCACCTGAGACTTGTCCGTTGGAGCCGCTCCTCCATATTGAATTTTGCGGTGCGAGCTTTTCAGCCATTCTTCTTCATTGGCTGCCCAACGGTAGTCGCACCTCAAAATCACATCGAATACAATGCGCGCAACATAACGGTGACGTTCGTTGGGACCATCGGATCCTTCCGCTAACCACAGAATTAGTGATTCAGCCATTGGATGAGTGAATTGACCATATGATGAGCCGCACGTCCGTCTCCGTATATTGGTTGATCATAATTCGCATTCGCTGCGGATTGCCTCAAGGTAGAATGCGCAGTGTCCAACTGTGATGATTCAGCGCACAAGGCAGCAAAGCCAGCTTCGATCAGCTCGTTCCATTCCGTTGACTCCCGCAAAACAAGCGCTGGACGCTTCATGAAAAACGCTTCTTTCTGCAGCCCCCCTGAATCCGTCCAAACCTCATCGACCTCCTTCAACCATTCCAAAATCTGCAAATAACCCGCTGGTTCTCGTGCATCAATGTTTTTGTCTAACAATGTTTTTCGCCATCCTTCGCCCCATTCTTCAATCAGTCCCTTTTGCGTGCGAGGGTGAACGGGAAATAGCACCCTCAATCCATGAATCTTCGCGTGTTTTGCTATGGCTTCGATCCAGCCAATCAGTGTTTCTCGATGGTCAACATTGGATGGTCGGTGCAACGTTAGCAATACCGAGTGCGACTTTTCAATGCCTTTTTCCGCGGGGATGCCGCCAAAAAAACGAGCAGTATCGAGCATGAGATCACCAACGGCTTCAACTCTCAAACCCGGACGCTTAGCAGTTACAATACCTTCTTTTGCGAGCTGATCTACAGCAGATTGAGAGGGACAAAACAACACGTCACTCAACTGATCGGTTAAGATTCGGTTGTGCTCCTCAGGCATACGACGATCAAATGAGCGCAAACCTGCTTCAATGTGAACCACCGGCACATGTGCTTTTGAAGCCGCAAGAGCCGCAGCCAAGGTCGAGTCTGTATCACCAAATACTACAATTGCATCGGGTCTTGCTGTGTCAATGGCATCACAAACACCCTTCATCATTTGCCCCATCCGCAAGCATGGATCAGCGTCCACTTGCAATTGAATGTCGACCTTTGGCAACCCCAGTTCTTCCTGAAGCCGGCCCGACATCTCGTGCGAGTAATGTTGTCCTGTGTGCAGCAACACTTGATTTACAAACTCCTTGTTCAATTCAATTGCATGACTGAATGCCGCTGCCTTCATCAGCTGCGGTCGAGCGCCTACAATGGTCAAAAGTGTTTTCAAAGGAGATTTACCTTAAAGTTCGCCTGCATCGGCGAAGCTAAAATAGTCGTCACCTGCAACAATGAGGTGGTCAAGCAACGGACAATCCAACATTTTTCCTGCCCATTGAAGGTTTTTTGTGAGTTCGCGGTCCGCTCGACTCGGATTGCTATTGCCTGAAGGATGGTTGTGAATCGCTACAATTCCGGCAGCTCGCATGGCCAAAGCCTTCGAGAAAATAACCTTGGGATCAGCAACAGTTCCTGTCAATCCGCCCCGGCTAATCATCACCTCACTCATTACAGCGTTCGACCTGCGCAGAAGCAAAATCCAAAATTCCTCATGACCGAGGTCAGCCAACTTCAGGACCAAACGATCGTAGACATCCTTCGAGCTGCGGATGATTTCATTGCGATTGCGCACCTTCGCGCTAACCTGCCTGCGCCTGCCCAATTCAAGAGCCGCCGAAATTTGGACTGCTTTGGCAATTCCGATTCCATTGACGAGGGCATAACCCTCTGGGGGCATTTTAGACAATGATGCTAGATCTCCTTTTGCAGCGTCTAAAAGTTCCTGTGCCAAACGGTGAACTGGTCGACCGCGGATTCCTGAGCCAATCAAAATGGACAACAATTCACGGTCTGAAAGCGACTGAGCGCCGTCCAACAACATTTTCTCTCTCGGCTTTTCACATTCCATTGGTAGGTCAATTGAAGAGGGAGATCTCAATGACAAACCTTGTGCCGCTCAATCCAAAAAAAAAGCCCCCTGTTTCCAGGAGGCTAATCAATGCGATAGATCAAAAGCTCAGAGCTTTGATATGTGAACGGCCAAGCTCGATTTGAGGTTGGACGCTTTGTTTTTATGAATCACGTTGTTCTTCGCAAGCTTATCCAACATCGCTGAAACGGTAGGAAGCATTTCTGCCGCCTTCTTCGGATCTGTCATTGCTCGCAATGCACGGACGGCATTTCGAGTCGTTTTGTGCTGGTAACGGTTGCGCGCTGCTTTTGTTCGGTCGGAACGAATGCGCTTCAAAGATGATTTGTGATGAGCCATGTGCTTTCAACTGTATTTTTCCCAAAGGGGGTGCAAATATAATGGAGATTCCAGTCTATGCAAGCATCAAACACATTGAAATTCAGGAAAAACAGAAAGGACGCACCCCTGCGTCCTTTCACCCTAACAATCTACTTGCTTTTCAAGGCGGTGCCTGCAAACCCCACAATGAAATGCACGACAATATTACAAATAATACACTTGAAAATGACAATTAACCCTCCCAATGAGATTATTAAACATACAAAAATCCAAAAAGTATGCATCATAGAGTTTAAATCAGCCGTCAGCCTTTCGTTTGATTGTACCTTGCAGACCAGCACATGAACTGCGTTCAACACACCTCCATTTGCTTGTCCCAGTGGCTATGCTTGTGCATCTTTCTCGGCACCAACCTGCTTTTGAGGGCTCAAGATCCCGTGCTTTTCATCAATGCATCGAGCAGTGCCAACGTAAATGAACTCGGACTTCACCATGCCGCGGCAGTCGCAGACTTTGACGGGGACGGCTGGGAAGACATATACGTCGCCACGAAACAGGGAGCCAACCGCTTGTTCAGGAATACCGGATCGATGGTCTTTGATGAAGTAGCAGAATCTGCAGGAGTGGACGACATCGGAAATAGCAATGCAGCACTCTGGGCTGATTTTAACAACGATGGATGGCCCGATCTCGCCGTGGGCAATTATTTAGACTCCAATCGCCTCTTCTTGAACAATGGAAATGGCACTTTCACAGATGCCACAGACGACTATAATTTTGGCAATGAAGGGCCATGTCGCAGCCTTCATGCGGCAGATTACGATGGTGACGGCTGGATTGACGTTTATGTGGTCAATATGAACAGCCACAATGCGATGTACCGTAATTTGAGTGGTCAAACCTTTCAAAATGTCACATTCGCCTCTGGCACCGTAGATACGGGCATCGGAATGGGCTGCGTATTTTTCGATTCCGATAACGATGGAGACCAGGACCTCTATGTGACCCACGATGGCAACCAAGTCAATAAATTTTTTGAAAACAACGGAGATGGCACTTTCTCGGAAAATGCAGTCGATGTAGGCCTCGACTACCAAGGAAATTGCATGGGTGTCGATGTGGCAGACATCAATCACGACGGTTGGCTCGACCTCTACATCACAGATCTTTATCCAAGCGAACTATTCCTGAACAATGGCGATGGAACGTTCACGGCAATTGCGGAATCAGCTGGGGTTGATGATTCAGGCATGACATGGGGTTGTGTCTGGTTTGATTATGACCTTGACTCCGAGTGGGACCTTTACATTGTCAATGACTATGCGTTCGCTCCTACGTCCAACCGATTGTATCATGGCAATGGGGATTTGACATTCGACTTGGTCAGCGAAGGGGATCCCGTACTCGAACACAATTATTCTGATTATGGCCTTGCTCAAGGTGATTTCGACCGCGACGGAGACTTGGATTTGGCCATAGCTACCACCGGATCTTCCGTTCAACCCGGTTTTCAAATCCTCAAGAATCAAAACCAATCGGGCCACTTCATCCAATTTGAATTGGAGGGAACTGTTTCAAATCGAAGCGCAATTGGAGCGCGCGTATCAATCCATTTCGATGGGCAAGTGCGCATGGATGAAATCAATTGCGGCCAAGGTTACAGCGGCGCAAGCTCGCTCCTCGCCCACTTTGGACTCGGCGAGTCATCCGCCGTTGACTCGGTGAACATCCAATGGCCCAGTGGTGTGCTCAGTTCTCATGGACCTTTTGCATCAGACAGCACGTATCAAATACTTGAACCTGGATCGCAACCGTGGTTTCAGCTGGGTTGCACCGAACCGCATGCGTGCAACTTTAACATTGCTGCTCAGACCAATGACGGTTCATGCACGTATCCCGATGCCGGAATCGACTGCTCGGGGGCACCCCTTGACGATTGGCCAACGCTCGCAACCCATAGCGTTGCACGTCTCTGGAATGAAGCACTGCTCATTGGAGTGCGGAGTGACTTCGCCCGCCCTACCGTTCATGCGCGAAATTTGTGGCATCAATCAGCACTGACCTACGACGCCTGGGCGGCATGGGCCATTCCAAGTGCAGTGGGACCAAAGCCCTGGCTTCTCGGAGACACCGTAGGAGGATTCGTCTGCCCTTGGAACCCGCTGACCTCTGTTGAAAATGAATGGGAACGAAAAGCAGCACGAGAGCGATCGCTCAGCTACGGGAGTTATCGGCTGATGCTGCACCGTTTCCAAAATGCGCCGCGATTGCAGCGCATTCTCACGCACCTGCACTCCCAAATGGAGCAACTCGGTTATGATACGGCATTCCACTCCACCGATTATGCAACGGGAAACCTCGAACACGACGCCGCAGCTCTCGGGAATTATCTCGCAGAACAGTACATCGCCTTTGGACTTCAAGACGGAGCATTCGAAGAAATAGACTATCAAAACACCTATTACAATCCGGTCAATTGGAACCTCGTGATGGACGAACCTGGAAACCCAAACATGTTTTTTCCCAACCGCTGGCAGCCCCTTCAATTGCTCGAATTCATCGATCAATCAGGGAACGAGGGAGGCAACATCTCCCCAGACTTCTTGAGCGCAGAATGGGGAAACGTTGAGCCCTTTGCTATGGACGCTAGTGACACTTCTGTATTCAGCCGTCTTGGAAGCAACTACACCGTATACCATGCAGCTCCGTTGCCTCCTCTCATTGATCCACTCGAAGAATCAGGCCTCGAAAACGATTACAAATGGGGGCACTCCCTCGTCAGTTTGTGGTCGTCGCATTTGGACCCAAGCGATTCTGTAATGTGGGACATCAGTCCAGGCGCTTCTGGGCTCAACGGTTATTTGCCTGCCAACATGGAAGAAGCTCGGGATTACTATCAATCGGAAAGTGGTGGAATTCAAGCTCCTGGCGTTGCTCCCGGCCACCCGATCAATCCTCACACAGGTGAGCCATACGTGGCACAACAAGTCTTGCGCGGAGACGTCACACGAGTTTTGGCCGAATTCTGGGCCGATGGGCCAGATTCTGAAACTCCTCCGGGTCACTGGTTCACTTTATTGAATTATGTCAATGACCAAGAAGAATTGGAGCGTCGGTGGCGGGGAAACGGCGAAGAATTGCCGCTACTGGATTGGGATGTACTCGGCTATTTTGCCATGGGAGGAGCCATGCACGACGCTGCTATTTCAGCATGGAGCAACAAGGGCTGGTACGACTATGTCCGACCCGTCTCAGCCATTCGATGGATGGCTGATCGTGGACAAAGTTCAGACCCCGAACAGCCCAATTACGATGGAGCCGGTCTTCCGCTTATACCCGGCAAAATTGAGCTCATCACCAGCGCCGATTCAGAGGAATTGCGAGGCAGTCAAAATGAGCACCTTCACAAGGTGAAAGTGATGGCTTGGCGCGGACCTGATTACATTTCCACTCCAGCGCTTGATGAGGCGGGAGTGGGTTGGATTCGAGCGGACGAATGGTGGCCTTATCAACGCCCGACTTTTGTCACACCGCCTTTTGCTGGCTACGTCAGTGGACATTCCACTTTTAGTCGCGCTGCAGCCGAAGTGCTTTGCCTGCTCACTGGTGACGAATATTTTCCAGGAGGAATGGGATCCTTCCCTGTTGAAGCACATGAATTTTTGGTCTTCGAAGATGGACCTTCAGAAGACTTAGAGCTTCAATGGGCTACTTACCGAGATGCCTCTGACCAGAGTGCTTTGTCACGAATTTGGGGTGGCATCCATCCGCCTCAAGACGACTTTCCAGGACGCGCGATCGGACAAGTGGTGGGGGTGGATGCGTTTTTATTAGCTGAAGCATACGCCTTTCCGCTTCTGGTTGATCCGACAAGCTGCGCGGGTGACTTCAATGCCGACCTCGTGCGCAATCTTTACGATTTGTTGCTGCTCCTAGTTCATTTTGGTGATGCAGTAGGAGGCGAAGCCAACGCGGCACCAGCTGCTTTGGATCTGGACAACGACGGAACGATCAATACATCCGATCTATTGGGATTGTTGACGGTCTTTGGAGTGCCTTGTTAACGTCTCTTACGCGGTCGGTTTTGGTCATTCGTATTGCACAGGACTGTGCACGACGAGCTCATCCAAAAATAACCAAGAGTCCAAGCCGGATGCATCATGCCAGTCTGGGCACGGACCGGGATTCAACGCTGTAAATCGCACGAATTTGGCGCGTTCATGAATCGGAACCGCTAACCTTACGACGCCCTGCGTGTCCTCTGATTCGAACGCCTCTACTCCCCTCCAATTGGTCTGAAAAACCCAATTCCCCTGCCAGTTTTGACCATCCAATGACCATTGAAAACAAACCGAATCGGGAACGAAAATCCAGGCATCCTGGTAGAGGTAAAATTGCACACTCAATGAGTCGACTTGTTGAACCGCATCAAGAGCAATGCTCACACTCATATCCTTTCCCTGAGTCGCTTGCCAACAACCATCTCGGAAATCAGATGACCCCAGACGTCCATCGGCCAATCCTTGCTGACCACCACCGGGGTAATTGGTGCTCCACTCATGCCCCAATTCCAACGGTTTAAAAACGCCAGCATGACCGGCCAGAGGAAAACGCCAAGGCTGACCGATGGCAATTCCATTGCGACGCAAATCGACGGTCAGTTCACCCTCTCCGGCCAATTCAAACGACTGTTCAAAAGGGCGATCGAGGATTTGCTCAGCGTCTTGTTCGATTCCGTGGCGAACCCATTTTACCTCCCCATCAATGCCCGCAATCACTTGAGCCAATTGCACATTGATTTTTCCGGGGGTGGCGGAAGGAGTGCATGCAATTCCCACAGGAATTGCTTCCCATCCATAATCTACATTCCAAGCATCCAATCGGGTGTAATGCTGCTCCATTCTTTCTCGGAAATCACCCCAGTTTCGCTGTGACTTTGAACTCCAAAGAACCTCGCTCATGGCCACCATTCGAGGAAATACCTTGGAGTCGACCCGATCCTGTGGTGCTCGTTCAGTCCACATGTTGCACTCGCCACCCAAAATTCGTCCAGACCCCTCAAGTCCGTCAGGTTCAGGCTCAAACGAATACACCAGTTCCAAATCAATCGACTCCACAGGATAATCAAAGTAGCAGTGTGAAGTGGGCGACATGATTGCATTGTGGCCCATCGCCACGGCATCACGTCCTCCTTGCATTCCCCTCCAAGATTGAACAGTCGCACCTTCAGGCAATCCACCTTCAAGGATTTCATCCCACCCAATCAACTTTCGATCGTGCTTGGCCAAAAACGCTCCGATTTTCGAAATGAACCAAGATTGCAATTCATGTTCGTCGTGCAAACCTTCTGTTTGGATGCGGCGTTGGCATTTTGAACACGACTCCCAGCGCACTTTGGGCGCTTCATCTCCACCAATGTGGATGTATTCTGAAGGAAACAACTCCACCACTTCCAACAATACTTGCTCGAGAAAACGGAAAGTAGAATCTTCGCCAGCACAGTAGATATCCTTGAACACCCCCCAATCGTGCGGTACTTCCAGGGAATCACCAGTGCAACTTAACCACGGATAAGCGGCAATGGCCGCGCGGCTGTGTCCCGGAAGCTCAATCTCTGGAATGATGGTAACGTGGCGATCAGCAGCATAAGCTACGATGTCCTTGATCTGCTCCTGCGTGTAAAAACCGCCATGCCTTGATCCGTCCGCCTCCGTTCTCCAGGCGCCAGTAGATGTCAGTTCCGGGTATGCCCTTATTTCAATTCGCCAACCTTGATCTTCGGAGAGATGCCAATGCAGGATATTCATCTTATGCAGCGCCAATAAATCAATGGTGCGCTTCACATAATCCGGCTCCATGAAATGGCGACAGCAATCCAGAAGCAAGCCACGGTGTTCGAACCTTGGTGAATCCGAAATCGAACCCATCGGAAGGGACCATGGACCGAAATTTTCAGAATCTGGCGGCAACATCCATCGCAAGGTGGTCAACCCATGGAAAGCACCCGCTGCAGTAGTGGCTTTGATGATGACGCCATCCGCATTAACCTCTAATGAATAGCCCTCAGGATCGTATCCCGCTGCGTGTTGCACTGAAATGGCCAAGCCGCGGTCATCTGAATCGCCTGGCAGCCAATCATCCCACGCGGATTGATGAATGGACCAGAGCTCGTCGATTGACCACATCCATGCACCTTGCCAAATCAGCTGACTCTCCTCTTGTCCTGACCAAGCGATCGATCTCGGTTCGGGAATAATCGCCCTTGAAATGGGCTGCACCTTTGGAACAGAACAACTCGTTGCAGCCGCAACTGCAGCGAAGAAAACCGTCCTCATCAAGAAATCTCGCATATGCAAATGTAACTCCGTGTGAATGACGACTAAAACCAAGCCCGCACTTCATCGCCTACCACAGGATGATCGACGCCATCAAAGTGCTTTGTGCTGCGATTCATTTCACGTCGGCAAGATGCATGAAATGCCGATACCCCCAATTTTTGCCATTGCACCAATTGGTCTGGGCGGACCCCACTTCCCACCGTTACCTCAAAGCCCAATTGCAATGCGCGTTTGATTTGGTCCGTGCCGAGCATGGCCTTCTCTGCTCCCCCACTGCTCAACATTCGAAGGATGCCGACTCCTTTTAATGCTTCGACATCTGCTTTCCAATCGTCGCTCGCGTCCAATGCGCGGTGTACCACCAATCGGTGCGCGCCAAATTGTTCGGCCCACATCTCAAGCTGAGTCAAGTCAAGTCGAGCCTGGTCATTCAGTCCACCCACCACCGCGCGAACGGCACCCGTCTCGAGCGATGCTGCAATCTGATCGGTCATCCAAGCTTTTTCATCGGCACTGTATTGAAAATGTCCGGCACGAGGACGAATCAAAGCATGCACTGGAATGCCGGAAACGACAGAACGACGAATGTCCGTTTCAGGCGGAGTCAATCCTCCACACGGCCAATGTGCACACAACTCTACCCGATGCGCGCCTGCATCTCGAGCAACTTCAACATCCATCGGAGTACTCGCGCAAACTTCCAATTGAAAAGGCTCTAAAATGTGCAGTCCATTCTGGACCGCTACCACATCTTGGAACTGTGTAAGATCCAGGACCTCATCCTGCGTTTCGATCATCTCAATCGTATGCCCTGCAAGCAGCATCTGCTGCAATGCAGTCGGCAACTCCAATTCTCCTCGTGTAGAATGAGGTGTTAATCGCTCAAGAAATGGCAGCAACAAGTGAGGGTCCAACCGAAACAAATTCATAGAAACATGTACGATTCCATCCTCCTGACAGAGTTGATCAATGACGTTCTGCTCCGGCTTCTCCGAGATAGACTTGAGCACACCTTGCGATCCCTGCAAAACTGCAAATGCTGTCGTCTTCTCTGGAGGTAGGCCGAGGTGGTCGCGATCATAAGCCAACGCCGCTTGACCTTGAGGTTGGCTTCTCAATTTAGACAACGAACGACGCGTGGGGACATTGTCGCCATTGCATAACACAAATGCAGTGCCAGAAGCGACGGGATCTTGATCCAATGCGCACTGCACAGCATGCGCTGTGCCCAAAGGTTCAGACTGCACGGCATATCCCGTTCGCATTTTTGAACCTGCTGGTGCTTTATTCCAGCGCTCTACAAATGACCTGGTAAACGAATCGTCCGGACTCACCACCAGCGTGACCTCGGTAAATCCGGATCTTAGCGCCTGCTCTAAAATGAATTGCAACAGAGGCTCTCCCTTTGGACCGACGCGAATCATAGGCTTTGGTCTGTTCAGAGCGTCCTGTTCGAACGCTGCCAAAAGACCTTGCGATTCCCCGCGTATTTCCATCGCGCTGCGCTTCATGCGCGAAGCTCGACCCGCTGCCAAAATCAAAATCCGATCGCATCTCATAGGCTCAATTTATCACTTTATGAATTTTTCAAACCGCACACCTTCCGCTCCGAGCGCAATGGGCATTGGATGGCCTTGAGCCCTCTCTATGGCTTCGGTCACTGCGTCATGACGGGACGCTTCACAAAGCACAAAACCCGTGCCACCGCCCCCGGACCCGTTAATCTTACCTCCCAACGCTCCAGCTTCGAGGGCTTTGGCGAGAATGCCATCAATGCGCGAAGTTGAAACCTCAATACCTTCGCTCAACCAGCGGTGATGTTCCTGAAGCAAAGCTCCGACTTGTTCCAGATCAGGAACCGAAAACTCCAGCGCTTCGGCACCTTCAGAGGAGATGCGACGGATTTCCAACGTGGTCATCATGAGCTGCTTCTCCAAATCATTCCACTGCTGTGGAAACTGTGGTGGCCGTTGAGCCCAATCAATTGTTCCTAGACACTCCCAATTCTGAATCAGTTTCAAACGGTGATCCTTCGCGCGGGATAGCACTCCGAGCGTGTCCTTGGGCTCCTTCGAATCAAAGAGCAACCAAGATCCGGGAGGTGTTGGAAGCTGCGTGGATTTAAATGCAGGTTGAAACGCAATGTGCTGCGTCCCTCCCAATGCACATACCGTCTGATCCATCATTCCGCCCGGTTCACCAAACCAATCGACCTCCGCACGCCATGCAGCGTGTGCAATCCATGTTTGATTCCAATTTCGATTACTGCGTTCTGCTATCAAAGCACACCAGGCCACCAAAAGCGCTGACGAACTGCTAGCTCCTGCACGCATGGGTATCTGACTCGATACAATTGCGTGCCAGCCTTTTTGAGGCAGCCAGCCTTCACGTTTCGCCAAGTGCAGAGCGATGAGCAAGTATTCACGGGGCTGCGGAGCAGGAAGAGCGTCTAAATCGTACACATGCTGTTCATCAAGGTCGATCAAATCCACATGGACCGTGCGGTCAAAACGGGAGGACGACTGAATGGAGACGCGCAAATCAATGGCCGAAGCCACCACCGGAAAACCGAAATAATCCTGATGCTCACCGAAAAGGCAAATGCGGCCCGGTGCAGAAACGGCAAGTTTCATGCACGCCTTCGGTTCAAACGAACAATGATCAGAACGCTGATGACCGCAACACCCGCAAGTAAGCATGTCGTCGCGACATCACCATAAAGCCATGAGCCGACGGCGAATAGGGTTGCATAAACCCCTGCGCTGCCGAAGAGCATAGACAAAATACCTCTCGGAACTGCCCACCCTGCTCCAGAATGATCTTCATTGGCAAAACGCTTCCATCCTGGTCCACCAGGCTGAACTTTGGCCACAAATTTTCGCAGTGTTTCATCTGATTCTGCCGGTGTCAACCACGTTCCAATGATCCAAACCATGGTGGTGATCAAAGCCCCCCAGACGAGTTTTTCGTGAGAAGCCCAAACACTCTCGGTGAGGTGGTCGTGCACAAATGTGAAGTATCCAGCAACAAGCAATGAGCCGGCCATGGCCACCAACTCTGTCCACGCATTGATGCGCCACCAAAACCAGCGTAAAATGAAGAGTCCACCTGTTCCTGCTCCAATGAGCAGAAGCAAATTAAACGCCTGCCCAGCGTCGGTGAGCAACAAGCCCAGTCCACTGCCGAGAATGAGAGACAAAATCGTGGTGAAGCGGCCCGCAGCAACCTGTTCTTCATCTGTCGCATTTGGACGAATAAATCGAACCCAAAAATCGTTCACCAAATAACTAGCACCCAGATTCAATTGAGTCGACATGGTGCTCATGAAAGCGGCGAGTAGGGACGCCGCTACCAATCCTAAGAGTCCCGGCGGAAGCAATGAAAGCATGGCAGGATAAGCCAAATCATGGCCCAACTTGTCTGCTGGAACATCAGGGAAGGCTGCTTGTAAGTCGTTCAGCTCAGGAAAGACAACAATGGAAGCCAAAGCAATCAAAATCCATGGCCATGGACGAAGTGCATAATGTGCAATGTTGAATAATAGCGCGGCTCCCATGGCATGCGATTCATCCTTCGCGCTAAACATGCGCTGAGCGATATAACCGCCACCACCTGGCTCCGCTCCGGGGTAATAGCTCGCCCACCACTGCACCGCCAAAGGAACCAGAAGAATGGGCACCCATTGACTCGCATCATTGAAATCCGGAAGCATGGCAGTTTTTGTGGAAACTTGCGCATGGGAAAGCAAATTTGATAAGCCGCCGATCGCTTCCAGGTCAAGGATGTATGCGCACGCCCAAATGGAACCAACCATCGCCAAAATAAATTGCAGCAAATCCGTTAAGATTACCGCTCGCAATCCGCCCAGAGCGCTGTACGAAAGCGTTATGACCCCAGTAATCGCTAGAGTAAGCCAACCCGGCCAACCCATCAAAATCCCCCCCAGCTTAATGGCTGCAAGCGATACCGTCCCCATCACTAAAACATTAAATACCAGTCCTAGATACAGCGCGCGAAAGCCGCGCAATACCGCAGCTGGCTTGCCACCGTAGCGCAATTCATAAAACTCAATATCAGTCAAAACGCCGGATCGATGCCATAATTTGGCGTATACAAATGCGGTGAGCATTCCGGTGAGCAAAAACGCCCACCACCCCCAGTTTCCACTCACGCCCTGTTCTCTGACCAAACCCGTGACCAGGTTTGGTGTATCCGTCGAAAATGTCGTTGCCACCATGCTAATGCCCAGCAACCACCAAGGCATATTCCGCCCCGCCAGAAAAAAACTCTTAGCGCTTTTGCCAGCATCACGCGAAGCCCAAAGACCAATCGCAAGCGCAAGGGCAAAATACCCTGCGACTATGACCCAATCCAATGTTGTCAACTCCATGTCACAAGGATAGGAAGGAACCCCCCAAACCAATGCGCGCTGTTTATAACCCGTGCTCCAATCGGGATTTTTTTGTCAAGCCCGCAACGACGCACGAGTAGCTATGATCCAGCAAATCACAAGCCAGACTCCATTCCACATCAAGTTCCGCACTCACCGAGTTCCAATGTTTTTTGTTAAGATGCCAACCCGGACGAATGCCCTCAAATTGTTCGCGCAATTCAATGGAACGCTCCGGGTTGCACTTGAGTGAAACGCCTCTAAAATCATCAACATTGGCTATCGCGAAGACCTTTCCAGCGACTTTCCACACCATGGTTTGATCATCGAAAGGGAACGACTCATCGACCGCTACTTTTGACAGGCATCGGTCCCGAATTTGCTCGAATTCAAAAGTTCTCATTGTGTTGGACAATTTCGACATTAAATTGCGACGAATTCACACGAAACCAAATCACATGCGATTCACTACTCACCTTTTGGGTGCTGCCCTCTTGATGCCTTTGTTTTCAAGTGCGCAATGCACCGACCTTTTCATCTCTGAATACTTGGAGGGGACAGGAAACAACAAAGGACTCGAATTTTACAATCCCACCAGTGAAGCGATCAGCTTATCGGGTTACCAGCTTCAAAGATGGAGCAACGGTGAAGGAACAGCTACCGATTGGGTGGATTTAAATGGGACCATCGAAGCATTCGGCACTTGGGTTCTCGTGAATGGCCAAACAGAAGATGTTGAATTGGGCGGTGGAGCAATCTCACCCGCTGTCGATCCGGTCATGCAGGCCTATGCAGACCAATTGGATAACCCCTATCCTGCTCCGACTTACATGAACGGAGATGACGCACTTGTTTTGGTCAAAAATGGCGACAACGTGGTTGATATTTTCGGCAAACCAGGAGAAGACCCCGGAGTTGCTTGGACCAACGACGAAGCCAACGGTTACATTGACATCGGAGACGGCGCTGCTTGGCTCACCTCCAACCACACGTTGCGACGTAAGTATGCCGTAACTCAAGGAATTACAGTGCCTCCAATCAGCTTCAATACGTTCGCAGAATACGATACTGTGTCAGTCAATACGTGGGATGGATTGGGTATTCACAGCTGCGCTTGTAACCCCAACGGCTTAGAAGAGGTGACTCAAAGCATTGTATCTTCTGTTTACCCGAATCCTTCGATGAATGGCACGATTACCATCGAAGCAAATCAGACCATCGAACGCATCTCCATTTATGGAGTGCAAGGCACGCTCATTTATGATAAACGCAATGATGCGGCAGCGCAGCGCTGGTCAGTAGACCAATTGAATGCCGGTGCTTACCTCGTTCAAGTTCACTTTGCAGGTGGCAGCACCTTTGCTCATCAAGTATTGGTCCGCTAATTCATGCTGAAGTCATTCATCGCGACAGCGGCGCTTGTCATGGGTGCCTGGACCGTTTCTGCCCAAACAGGAACTTTGACAGGTGTTATTTCGGACGCTATCACCGGCGAAGCCTTGATTCAGGCAACAGTCAGAATTGCCGATTCTGGAGTTGCCACCGATTTTGACGGAAAGTATGCTGTGAGCCTTCCGTATGGCAGCCACGAAATCACCGTGCAATACATCGGCTACGAGTCACAAACACGGACCATCGAAGTCAACCGCGATTTGGTACAGTTAAACTTCAAATTGAGCACAATTGTACTGCAAGAGGCGCAAGTGGTGGCCGACGTAGCAATCGAGCGCGAAACACCCGTTGCATTTTCGAACATCAAGCCTGTTCAAATCCAAGAAGAATTGGGATCTCAACCCATTCCGATGATCTTGAATTCAACACCAGGTGTGTACGCAACCCAAGCAGGATCAGACGATAACGGCCCTTCCATCTCCATTCGGGGATTCAAGCAGCGCAATGTTTCTGTTCTTGTGGACGGAATACCCGTGAATGACATGGAAAGCGGTGCTGTGTTCTGGAACAACTGGTTTGGCCTCGATTTGGTGACCCAAACCATGCAAGTCCAACGAGGCCTCGGCGCCTCCAAACTTGCCCTTCCCGCCATTGGTGGAACCGTTAATATCGTTACCTCTGGCATTGAATCTTCACGCAAAACATCGGTCAAACAAGAAGTCGGGAGTTTTGGTTTTAGCCGCACCTCGATAGGTCATACGAGCGGTCGCTTGGACGGCGGCTGGGGCTACACAATGGCCGGAAGTTTCCAAAATCGTCAGGGATATTTCGATCAGGACTATAGCCGCGCCTTTTTCTATTACGTAAAAGTTCAGAAAGCGCTTGGAAACCATACGCTGTCCCTCAGCGCCACGGGATCTCCATCTCAAAATGCTGCACGTGGTTACCAGCAACGAATCGCAACGCACAACAAAGAATATGCACGTTCACTATTCGAAGGGACTGACGAAGAATACGCCGAGTTGATGGCTTACAGTCAGGGCTATGATGGCATTTTCAACGATGGCTCTTTGCTCCAACAAGAAGAACAGGCAGCTTACGATTCATTGAATCAGGCCTTTGGCTATGAATCTTCCAATGACTTTGAAGAAATCGTTTCCTCAACTGATTTCATTGACACCACAGGAATTGTAAGCTATGGCGACACCTATAACGTTCACTGGGGTGAAGTGAATAATAACGTCTTGTATGAACGTCAAAACAGGTACCACAAACCTTTATTCTCTTTGCGGCATAGCTGGCGTGCAACTGACAAACTTTATATTTCAAACATGGCCTACGCTAGTTATGGTTTCGGGGGAGGAACCCGACTCGAAAACAGCTTAGGTGCAGGTGATTATACAGCGAACGGTCAGGTTGATTTCCAGAAATTCTACAACTCCAATACGATTGGAGGTTTGTTTGGGCCACCGATTGACCCCACTTACAGCGATTCATTGTTGAAATCGGGACGCATCATGCGCAAGCTCTTCAACAACCATTACTGGTACGGTTTTTTGTCGACGTTCCGTCACGAAACATCCGAAAAGTTGACGTTGTCTGGAGGGCTAGATTTCAGGACTTACCAAGGAGAGCACTACGCAGAAGTTTTCGACCTGCTCGGAGGCGACTATTTCGTCGACACCCGCAACGCCAATGCTGAGTCGAACATGCGTGTTGTCGGCGACAAAATCGGATACCACAACGATGCCTTTGTCCGATGGGGGGGAGCGTTTGCCTTGTTTGAGTACAAAGGTTATTTGTGGAATGCCTTCTTGAATGTGAGTGGTGTTACACAGGGATACAAGAGCGTGGATTATTTTGCCGCAGCCAATGCGGATGGCACAGATGTGACGAGCGGCTGGAAGTGGCTTCCCGGATTCACAGTAAAGACCGGCGGCAACTACAACCTTTCTGAATACGCAAATACATTCGTAAACCTGGGGCATCTCAACCGAACCCCGGTGTTTCGAAATGTGGTTGATTTCGAAAATAAATTCGTTGAAAATGTGCAGAATGAACGAATCAACTCTGCCGAATGGGGTTACAGCTTTAGCAAGTACCCCTTCAGCGTGAATGTGAATGCGTACTACACCGATTGGCAAAACAGGCCGTTGCAATCTTTGCTCCGCTTCGAAACAGTCGAAGGGGACATCGTTCGCGCAAACGTGAACTCTATGAGCGCGCTGCACAAAGGAATCGAAACCGATGTCGCTTGGCAATTGAATTCACGTTTGACCCTCGAAGGCTATGCTAGTCTCGGCGATTGGAGATGGACAAGTTCAGAAGATAGCCTGGTGTTGTTAGACGATGACTCAAACCTTCCTTACATCGATGTTGAGGGAAATACCGCCATTGTGCAATACAATGCGGAAGGCGTTTCAGTGGGTGACTCTCCCCAGAGTCAATTCAGTGTTTCATTGAAGTACACGCACAAGAAGGTGTACATCAAGCCGCGTTTCACGGTATTCAGCAGACACTTTGCAGACTTCGATCCTTTTAGTCTAAATGGAGAAAACGAAGGCCGTCAGTCATGGCAAATCCCAACCTACGGACTACTCGACCTTCACGCAGGGTACAATCTAAACTTAAATAGCACCAATATGGACATTCGCTTGAGTGTCTTTAACCTGCTCAACACTGTTTATCTCAGCAACGCACAAAACAACGACGCATACGGTGAGTGGTATTTTACAGATGCCAATCGCAAGTATGCCTTCAGTGAAAACAATTTCGACGCTGGCTCAGCGAGCGTATACATGGGCTACGGAGCTCGAACCAACCTATCCGTTCGCATCCGATTCTAATCATCCAACCACTACGATTGACATGAAAACATCACCCTTCATCCTATCCTTGGTTCTCGCAACTGCTGCTTGGAGCCAGACAGACATCTTAGACGCTCGCACCAATTATGGTGTAGGACAGACCGTAACAGTTACGGGCATTGTGACTTCTGATGCCAATTTGGGTATCGTACGCTATTTGCAAGACGAGACCGCTGGAATCGCACTTTATCCAGGTGGTGACTGGACTCAAAATGGTTTTGCAGACCCCCAACCCGGTGACGAACTCACAATGACTGGTCAATTGAGCGAATACAATGGTTTGCTTGAGGTAGGACCTGATGGCATTACCCAAGTGGAGGTCATTTCCTCAGGCAATGCTTTGCCCGAAGCACAGGCTGTAACGCCGGGAGAACTGGATGAAAACCTCGAAGGTGAAATCATCTACATCCAGGACGCAGTTTTCACCAATGGAGGAACGGTTATCACGGGGAACAGCACATTTAGCTTCAGTGCTAGTGGGGAGGATGGAATCATCTATGTGAGAAATGATAACGAGCTTGTCGGACAAGTTTTGCCCGCTGGTGAAGTTGATCTGTACGGCATTGTGTCACAATTCACATTCGATGGATTCGGAGGCTACCAGTTGCTTCCGCGCGGAAGTGAGGATCTCGTCCCAACCTCTGCCATCAACTTGAGCACGCAAGTCGACCAAACAAATATTACGACGAGTAGTTTTGATTTGAATTGGTCCACGGATGTACTGGGTGACTCTCATGTGGAGTATGGCCTTACCACCGATCTTGGAATGGAAATCGTATTGGAAGACCAAGTGCTCAACCATACCGTTTCATTGGAATCCCTCGAGGCTGGAACCATCTATTACGCACGCGTTTTGTCTGTCGCTGGCGAAGATTCAACAGCGTCCACCATTCGGCCCTATGCCACTGTTTCTGAATCGCCCGGATATATGCGTGCCTACTTTACCCGCGAAGTAGACAACAGCGTGGCAACGATTGAAGAGGCTCAAACACTCGGGACCAACACCAATGACACCATCGCAGCCTACATTGGCACAGCTCAAAACACACTGGAAATCGCTGCTTACAACCTGAACAATTCTGCAATTGAAGAAGCGATCAATTTAGCCATTGACAATGGCGTTGAAGTTCGCTACATCGCAGAAGGACAGAACGCCAACCTCGGACTCAGCGCCATCAACGAAAGCATGCCTGTTCATTTCCGAACCGACGGAGAAGGAAGCGGCATGCACAATAAATTCATCGTAGGAGACGCCGACAATTCAGAACGCGCATTTGTCCTGACCGGATCGACCAACTTTACGACAGGCAACCTCAATACAGACCCCAACAATGTCATCATTGTCGGCGACCAAAGTTTGGCGCGTGCATACCGACTAGAGTTTGAAGAAATGTGGGGCTCTGATGGTTTAGTACCAGACCCGTCTAACTCGAAATTTGGTCCTGCAAAAACGATCAATACACCGAAAAAATTCATCATAGGCGGCAGTCCTGTCGAACTCTACTTCTCTCCCACGGATGGAACCACATCTGCGATTCTCGATGCCATTCAATCAACGAATTACGACTTTTCTTTTGCGACGCTGTCTTTCACCCGCAACGACCTCGGAGCAGCAGTCATCGAAGCTGGGTCCAGTCTTTTCGTGAACCCTCGAGGGGCAATGGAAGACGCCGGTTCGACCGGATCAGAATTTGACGCTTTGGTGGATGCGGGCATCGAAGTATACTCGCACGTCGGTATTTCGGGACAACTGCACCACAAGTATTGCATTGTCGACCATAGCGAGCCATTATCTGACCCAACTGTCGTGACAGGTTCACACAACTGGTCAACCACTGCTGAAACAACCAACGATGAGAATACACTGGTCATTCACGACGAACGCATCGCCAATTTGTACTATCAAGAGTTTACGGGTTTACTGAACGCGATGGGAGTTGGAGTGAACGAATTGGCCACATCCAAAATCCTCTGCCGCATTTTCCCAAATCCCGCAGATTCACGGATTTCCATTCAAATCACTGATTTGCAATCGATCGGACAGGATCTCATTCTGCGCGATGCCAGCGGTCGCATTGTTTTAACTGAGCAAATAGATTCGATGACACAAGACGTTGTGATTGGACACTTGAGTGCGGGTATATACCTCGCTCAATTTGGTAACAGCATGCCGACGCAATTGGTGGTTCGTTGATCAAAGAGCTTCAACGAAGAAGTGAAAACATCCCTGTGATGACCAAGTAAGGGTCGTCATTGGGGATGTAGGTCTGCTCTCCATTCACTGACTCTATGGTGACTTCGTCATCGCCCTGCAAAATGCGCAATTCGTAATAGTAAGTTCCCTCTGCCGCCTCGTCCACCTGCGGATCCCACCCTGCTGTGGCACCGAAATTCTCAGAAGAATAGAGCAAATCGCCCCACCGGTTGTAAATGCGGATGGTGCTGCCAGGCCACTCCTGCAGACCGTCCACGTAAAATGCGTTATTCAGGGCGTCACCATTGCCCGGGGTGATGACATTGGGCAATGTAAGGCTGCATTCTTCGGTCATTACATTGAAAGCGCCTTCAGCAGAGAAGCACGGTGGATCCGTGGAGATTGTGACGTTGTAAACGCCATCCCCTATGGATTCCATGGCGGAAGCATCGGAGACCATGGGCGCACCTGCCATGTCATACGACCACACGTAGGTGTAGGCCGTATTGGACGGCTGAATCACAACGGAGTTTACAGTTAAAGTAGCTGCATCATCAGGACACAATACCACGTCCTGCGCATCCCAGCTCAACGGCGGTTCTAGCACTACCAAATCCAATGCAGACAATCCTTGCCCGACATTGCCACACGGATCTTGAACCCCATTGGACACATCGGACAATCGCATGAAATACGTTCCACTGTATGGGATTTCGCCATCCAATTCGAGTTCGAATACCGCAGCCAAATCACCAGCAAGATCCATGGCCGTAACACCATCAAACCCGTATAACTCACCTGCTGGACCTTCCAATTCAAAATCCTCAGGCTCGACGGTAGAAATTAAAACCGGTTCATTCAGGGTCACTGTGAATTGTTGCAAAGCGCAGTCTGATTCGTAAGATGCGGGCGCGGGTTGCTCCTCATCATACAAACTTGCCGTAGACTGTCCGAAGTCGATGTCATACCCATCCAAACTATTCGTCCAATTCATGACCACCAATGCATAAGTCTCACCGGCCACGACCGGTAAATCAGCATTGAAAGCAGGACCATTGAGATTGCCTGGGCCATTGCTTGAACCTGTGCCGCCATTGGCACTGGAGATGCCCGTAGCGCCATTGGGCTCAGGTGGATTGAGTCCAAACGAGTTGCATCCAACTTCCGGTGAAAGAAGCGGAGTTCCAATCCCTTCGCAGCCTCCGGTGGTAATATCGAATAAACCCCAATCGTAGTCATCCATCGGATTCAGCGGATCGATGATGAAACTAAGCAAACCATCCTCTTGCACCGTAAATGTGTACCACAAACTACTTTGTTCGAGGCTAGCATTGCAAGCGCCTGTGTATTCATAAACATCGCCCGTATTGAGTGTGGCCTCTGTTTCTGTGAACAAATCGCCGCACAAAACCACTGCCCCTGAGCAGTCACTGATGGTCTGAGCAAAAACCGCTTGACCTGACGTGATTAACACGAAAAAAAAGGCGAAAACGTAAAAAAAACGCTCATTTTTGACCATTTTCATTGAATTTTAGTTCGTTTTCGTCCAATGTAAACAAATTTTCAATGCCTTAAAAAAAGGTCTGGATTTCAGTCCGGACTCACAAAGCATACTCATCGTGAATGCGGGCCACATGAAAACCTGCGTTCAAAACCTGCCGATACGCCGATGAAGTATCGGACAAGCACGGGTTTGTATGATTCATGTGAATGAAATGAACCTTAGCTCTTTCCGAGGCATTCAATGCACTCAAAAATGACATTGTCTCCACCATAAATGGATGGGGAATTTCGGACATGTCCCGGTATCCGACCTCTGATGCATCGAAAAAAGTCGCGTCCAAATATGCCCGATCAACAATGGCGAGCTCATCTTTGAGATCACGTTCCCAAAGCGCCCATTTGTTGATATCCGGAATGAATAACACGCTGCGGCTTGGTCCTAAAATTCGATAGCCCACCGTTTCGGAATACTCATCGCGGTGTGGCACTAAAATCGGAATGGTTTGCACCCTCTTGGTGACCTGTACTATAGAATCTGCCACGAGGGGATTCAGCTCAATGTTGCCCAGGGAAACGAGTTGATCCCACGGGCCATTGGTTTCCAAGAATGCGCGAAAACGCGGCATGGCATGAACAGGAACGCCTTTGGCACCGAGTACTTCCCTTCCTAGATTCATCAATCCTGCGTAGTGACCGATGTGAGCGTGCGTTAAGAAAATGGATGGAAGGACGTCTTTGAGACCCGATGATGATTGCAGGGCATGCAATTGACCCGCCACATCAGGAGTGGCCTCAAACATGGCCAATTCTCCCCCTTCTTCACTTCGATCTGAAATCCCCAATGAAACCACCTTGCGGTTGGTCGCTGGACGCAAAAATAAATTTCGACAACAAGGACGGTCGCACCCCATGTGAGGTGCACCCCCATCTTGAAGCGTGCCCAAAACATGCAGTAAAGGAGTGTTGTCTATTCTTTGAAACTCCATTTGATGGCCATCGCCAGCGACCTCATCACCTGCTGACTTTTCGGCGCAGCTGAAGGAGAGCATAATGCACAGAATTGCAAGAATTGCGGATTTCATAAATGCCATTTGGGGAAAGGTCGCGAAAAAACCAACACTCAATTCATACTCCAATGGCTTTCACCGCTAAATTTTTCAAACACCAAAAAAACCACATGCAGTTCATTAAAACATATATCCACGGCTCAAAATCTACCCTTCCCGCATTCTTCGATGCGAATTTCCTTGCGTCCTCTTGGATGTTCTGTATTTTTGAAAATGCCGACTAATAAAATAACGCTTTTCCTCGCTGGGATTTTGAGCTTGTACATGACTGTTGCGCAAGCTCAATTGGTCGTCTCAGAGGCTTCTGCCAATGATGGATGGACTGCTAGCGATGGCTCAACTTCCGATTGGCTTGAGTTGCGAAACGATGGAAACTTTGCAGTGGATTTGGAAGGCCATCGCATCAATGATGAATTCGACTTCGACAACGGCTGGGAACTTCCTGCTATTTCATTAGGCCCCGGCGAAAGGCTGCTCATCTTGGCTTCGGGTCAGGATAAGTCGTACTTGCCGGAAAATTGGCAGCTTCCCGCATTGGACTCAGATGATTGGCATTATCTCGTGCCAACCAGCAACCCATCGAACAGCTGGAAAACTCCGGGGTTCGATGATAGCAGCTGGAACATCGGCCCAGGAGGATTTGGATATGCCGATGGTGATGATGCCACGATCGTAAACGCAGATGTTATTTTTCTTCGAAGATCATTTACAATCGAAGAGCCATTGGACTGGGGATATCTTTCAGCCGCGGTAGATCATGACGATGGTTACATCGCCTACCTCAATGGAATCGAAATAGCGAGGTCTGCGAGTATGAACGGATTGATGGGTAACTATGATGACTCCGCAAATACATGGGTTGAAGCCAACTTGTACCAGGGAATTGCTCCTGAACAATTCATTTGGGATGCAAATGAATTGGAAGATTTGCTGGTAGAAGGCGAAAATGTGTTTGCCGTGCAGGTGCACAATTATGGCAATGAATCCAGTGACTTATCAATTCGCCCATTCTTGGGACTGACTCGAAAAGATGGCACGGACACATCTTGGCCCGGACCACCGTCTTGGTGGCAAGAATATGATGCAATCATGCATGCATCCTTTCAACTGAGCCCTGGTGAAGCTGTGGTTTGGTATGATGCTGAAGGCGAGGTCAACGATGCACTGCCTCTGCATCCCGACTTGACCTTTGGCCTTTCCGTAGGACGTCCTGAAGGAAATCAATCGGATTGGTGCATATTCGATTCCCCTACTCCCGATGAGGCCAATGATGACGATGCCTGCTACGATGGATTCGAAGAAGTAGCCAACGCCACTGTCCCCTCCGGCTGGTATGATTCCCCGCTAGCCGTTGAACTGAATAATGCCAATTCAGACCAAATCATTCGTTACACCACCAATGGTGATTATCCGACCAGTAGCGATCCCATTTTTCCGCAAGAAGGATTGGAATTTGATGCCTCCACGGTTCTCAGTCTTCGCGCCTGGGATCAGAATGGGAATTCCATCCCGAGTGAAGTCAGTGACTTCACTTACATCATTGACGAATTCACACCTCAAGTGCCCACCTTCTCGATCATCACAGATGAAGATCACTTGTGGGACTACAACACTGGCATCTATGTTTCCGGTCCAAACCCTGAACCCGACTACCCTTATTTCGGCTCGAATTTTTGGCAGCCTTGGTCCCGGTTTTCACGCCTTGAATATTTCGACGCCAATGGAACCTCACAGCTGAAAGAACAATTGGACTTGGAAATTCATGGCGGCTGGTCCCGTGCCGAACCGCAGCGCTCGTTTCGACTCGATTTTCGAGGGGAGTATACCGGGGACTTCGATTATCCTGTATTTGACGACACTCCGGGAATCACTTCCTATAATAATTTGAATTTGCGAAATGGTGGACAGCACACCTGGGCGACCAAACTTCAAGATGCCATGTATTCCCGCATGGCCCGCAGAACCCACAACCTAGCGAGCAATTGGCGTCCAGCCATTCTTTACCTAAACGGAGAATTCTGGGGACTTTACGGTGTGCGTCAGAAAACGGACGAGCACTTCATCGCCAATGAATATTTGGTCGAAAAAGATGATGTAGATCTTATTTCGCCAACGACAGTCCTCGCAGGATCCGACCAAGACTTCCTCTCCGGCGCCGCAGACCTGCTCGCTGCCTCTCCCTATAGCACAAGCTTTTTGACTGCTTTTCAAGAGCACTTTGACATTGAAAATTACATCGACTATTTCGTGTTCGAGACCTATGCGCAAAATACGGATTGGCTCGGTTTGGCTTGGGGGTTGAACAATATCAAAACGTTCCGAGCTGCTCCTGACCAACCTTGGCGCTATTTGCTGTACGATACGGATGCCGGATTTGGCTTCTTTGGCGCCAGTGTGAATGACAATTTCATCGATTGGGCCCGTAATCCAGGTTTCCCCTCCGTTCACAGCAATTTGTTTGACAAAGTCTTGCTCAACAACGCCTTTCGCATCCAGTTCATCAACCGATATGCCGACCTCGTCAACACCATGTTCCAGCCGGAAAGCTTCAATGCAGACGTTTCAGAAACCGTCGCAATGATGAGCGCCACAATGCCTCAGCACATCGACCGATGGAACTCTCCCGCCTCATTCGGGGCTTGGATCAATGCCATCGACAACTTGACTTCTTACAATTCGAACCGTGTAAACACTGCACGTACCCACCTGAAGAATAGCTTCGGATTGCCCGCCGATTTTGACTGTACCTTGGATGTGTTTCCACCTCCTGCAGGTGACGTGCGTGTGAATACCATCACGCCAGGTCCACTCCCATGGGAAGGTGTTTACTTTGAGGACTGCCCCATTCAATTGGAAGCGATTGCTGAAGAAGGTTGGATGTTTGACAGTTGGGATAACAACCAGCACATCATTGCTGGAAACATGAATGCGAGCCTGCGGACGACCACGGTCTCTCTTTTCACCAATGACCTGTACCGCGCACGTTTCACGCCGTGTCCAGAGAACGCTTCTGTCGCCATCGTAAGCACAGGAGGGCTTCTTTCGGTTAACCTCGAAAACATCCCGTATGCGGACTCCATTGCGTGGTCCATAGAAGGCAACTTTGTAGGATCTGGGATGGAATGGGCACCTGAACTGGACGGCGACTACACCGCACAGGTATTCTTCGACGGATGTTCCTCTGTTTCGCCCGCCTTCGGTGCCAGCAGCATAAATGTCGAATTGCTCCACGCCAATAGTGCGTTCAAACTCTGGCCAAATCCAGCGCGCAACGCCTTCACCTTTGAAATGCCGCAAGCAAGGCCGTTCAGTGTCTACAATGCGCTTGGTCAATGTGTGTGGCAAAGTGAGCTTGGAAAGGAATCCTCGTCTGCCATGCTGCGTGTGCAAGTCCCTACAAATGAATGGCCCGAAGGCACTTATGTCGTGCGCTGCGGGCCAAATGCATTTAAAATGGTAGTCCAGCGGTGAACTGGTGACTAGTTCTCCGCTGAGAAAGGATTACTAATTCATTTTCTTTCTTCGTCGTTGCTCCTCTGAGAACGTATCCAATCCTTCTGCAGTGCCCTCAGCTCCGCGCTTCGTTGGCACACGGCGCATCTCATCAAAAAGCTTATCGACCTGATCATACTCTTCGAGCCAGATGTTGGCATTGATCAAGTTGAGGTAGATCACACCCGCAACTTTGGCGTCGATTCGAGCCTTTTTGTCATTAAAATCAGCTTCTGCCAAAGCAGCTGTCCACACTTTTACACATTTCGAAATGCCCTCCATCGAAGCCTCCTGATCTGAGAGATACTTCTCCATGGCAATCTCCATGTCAAATGCAGCATTATTCAAATCGGTGTAATTGACTTTTTTAGTCGTCTTCGCATGGTAAATCGTCATAGGGCGGGTCTTTGTGGAGAAGCAAAACCGGTCGTTCAGCACCGTATTTGCAGCAATAGATGCGGATTGCACAGCTGTCATGCTCAACCGATCGTTGATGGAGGCTTGGTCCCACGACTTGTTCAAGGCCGACTTAGAAGCATATTTTTTGCTCGTGAACTTAGAGTATAGAGTCTCATCTCCCATGACCTGATCCACAACGACAGACCCGTCGGGCAAACTCAACGACATCCCCACCAATTGGCGGTAAGACATGGTTCGATAATACTTGTATGATACACTTCCATCCTTGGCCTTGATTTCTTGCCTTTGGTCTTCGTAGGGCATGGATTCAAATTGCTGGATCTCCAAATTCACAATTGCACCCCCAGCCGCTCGCGTCATCCCTTCCATATTGATCTTAGAACCAACGATGTTGGCTTCAAAAATTTTTTCCGTGCGATGAGGTTTTGTGGGCAGTCGCAAAGTCGGCTTCTTCTCGTCCAATAAGGCACGTTCGAGAAGCTTAGCACCGGTTCCTTTGGCGTTATATGCTTCCATTTCTTTGTCATAATTCTCTTGGGCCAACTTGGTAGTCATTTCCCATTGGGCACACTCTTCGTCATAGATGTCTTTGTAGACCTGAGACACGGTCACGTCGTAGGTTGAGACTCCACTTGGCAAGGGTTCACTCGGTCGGCTGATGTACTCGACCTGGATGGTTTCCCGTTGGATGTTTTGAGCCTGCATGGCAAAGGCGACGAAGCAGAAAAGAAGTAAATAATAGTATCTCATGGTATATCGCTTGAGTTCGCAAGGTATCATGATTAAGCACATGAATCAAACTAGTTGAAATTCATCAAGTGAACCTTCAATTACCAACATATCAGCAACTTAAGGTGTACGAAATGGACCTGGATTGTGCGTGAATCCACTATCATCGGCGGTGCACTTTCACGGCTGCGAATCGAATTTCGAATGCCGCAATGTTCGAAGCAAATGGAAAGCTTAAAGTCGCTCAGCCTCTAAATCCTAGAACGGCAATGTGGCCGAAACCCAAGGTGCACCAAATCCGAAATCACTCCCAATCACTCCCACCATTCCGTAATCCCAGAGCCAGCCATTTCGACGGCTTAGATTCCGCACGCCTATGGAAAGAATGGTTGCACCGCTTACTGAAGTGTCGTTATTGAACACCATGTAATTTGGATTGGCAAAAGACACAATGGGCGAGTCGGTCACCAAACTGGTGGTCCGCATATTGCGAATGAAATAGTTTTCAGTAATCAGCCACTTAAAATCCGAAATCTGAACCATTCCGCTCACGTTCAACAGCAACGGCCGGACCCGCTCCTCTGTGTACTCGGTAATGGTGTATTCATATTCCACATAACCAGGTCCATAAACAGTTGAATCTGAGACATTCCAAGTCTGATAATTTGTTGAACCCGCAACACTTGTACCTGTGCCAATGTTGACGGTCAAGTTTCGATCTTCTGTACCCCAAGTAATGTTCGCAAACATGAGTCCTATAGGGCGATCTAACTCGCCGATATAATCCTTAAAGCCAATTCCACCGAAAGAAGCGTGAACGTTTTCAGCAATTTCCTTCCCAATTTTCAGCGAGCCCCCCGCACCGACAAATGACAAAAGGCCGCCGATGGTCACGTTGTCGGTCACTCCAATGCTCACCGAATTCAAGGCGATATTCGATTGAAAATACCCTTCTCCTTGCTTCAGTTGGATTCCAGAGGGCGCGAAAAAGTACCGACTGGACTGAGGATTAATGCGTGCATTTCGCGTGGCACGTGACATACTCAGCCGATCATACTCAGATGCCGTCAAGTCCATCATTTGAGCTACGAGGTACTTGGGAATGTTCAGTTCGCCCAGGTTGCGCGTGTCGAGGTTAATGACGTCCGCATCTTCACTGAGCCATTGACCCAATTTCACACTTCCATCGTTCATTACCAGACGCACGAAACGCTCTGAATTTGTGTCATTCACTGGACTAGCAGTGGTTTGCGCTTCCACATGAATGCATGGCAAGCAAACGAAAAACGCAACAATCGCAGTCAGAATCGATCTTGAAAAGTGTTGAGACATGAATTAAACTTTGATGCAAGAATAAGCAACGATGTGGTTAAAATTCTACTGTAAACTTCGAAATGAGTAAAACGCATTGACCTAAAACCGTTGGGTTTCGGTCGTGATAGAGATCCCTTCTATGGTCCCCCCTTTAAAAGTCAGACGATTAGGCTAAATCGTATTTTGCATGCAATCTTTTTATCGATCGAACCCCTCTGTCCCCCTTGCCGTTGAAACATCAGGGGATAAGCGATGAGGCGAATTGAAATACAAGCAAAATGGGGCAAAACAAATTGAGGTCAGGCAATGAAAAAGTGGTGTTGCATTCTGCAACGAAGAACATATCATTCGAATAAGCCCTACCTAAATACGTGCAAACCTGCACGGAGCGAATTTTATCTTGACTCTCAAACCCTTACCTTTCCAAACTCGAAGACCTTAGACATGAAAGTCCCCATTGCTCATTTTCTTGGGATTGCGATGGTCCTGCTCGGCAGCCTCACTGCCCAAGGACAATTTGCACTTTACAACAATGCTACAAACCTTGGCGGAGGAACCTATCGACTCACACAGAACCAAGGCAGCCAGCGCGGAGCCATTTGGAGATTAGGTTTGTTTGA
>DCPZ01000053.1:71161-82784 GCA_002323795.1 Flavobacteriales bacterium UBA1531
AAAACGACTGGTTCTGGAAACATCGGAGGCGGAGGAGGATTGATGGGTTATGGAGGGAGCGCTGCTATTGATCCAAGTGTAATCATCGAAATGGACACCTACCAAGGAGGTGGAGCGGGTGATCCATGGTATGATCACATCGGCATTCAAAAAAATGGTTCGACCGACCATACAGGAGCAGATGTCTTGGATGGTCCCGTCGCAGCCATTCCAGGGAATGGCAATATTGAAAACAACAATTACCATGACCTCAGGGTGACGTTTGACGCCACCACACTGGAGATGGTGGTTTACTTTAATTGTGTGGAACGCCTTGCGACCGAAATCGACATCGAAGGCATCCTTGGCACCAACATTATGCAATGGGGATTTACGGCGGCCACGGGAGGAGCTTCCAATTCGCACCGGGTTCGCAATGCAGAGTGGTTCACTGAGTCCGAGCTGAATGTGAGTGATGTTGAAGCATGCCCGGGTGAGCCTGTTGCACTCGCTGCACCCGCAGCTTGGACTGATCCAATTTGGAGTCCTGCCATTGGCCTTTCTGAAACAACAGGGAACAACGTCACAGCTGCGGTCGATGAGACCACGGTCTACACTATTGCTTACGAGGATGTTTGCGGCGGTATAGCCGAAGATTACCTGACCGTCTCGGTTCCAGATCTTCCCTTGCCCAACTTTCCATCGGACACGGTCCTGTGCAATGGAACTTCCATCGAACTCTCCAATGGCCCATGGCCAGCTGGAACTTTCGGAACCTGGGAAGATGGCAGCACAGCGGTCCTCAGGACCATCGCTGCCCCTGGCATTTATACCCTGAGTGTAGAAGATGGAGCCACGAGCTGTGGCGTTGACTATACCATCGACGTGACGGCAACAACCATTCCCGTGTTTGATTTGGGGGCTGATTTTGCTTTTTGCAGTAACGAAGAGGCAACGTTCGATCTTGGGATTGTAGATCCTTCCTTCGATGTCTTCTGGAATGGAACACTCGGAAATGAGACGTACACAACCACCCAAGAAGAGACGATTGTTCTCGATTGGAACGGATCTGGTTGCTCACTGAGTGATACCATCAATGTTTCACATCACCCCACTTATGCCGTGGCATTTGATGAAGACCCAATTGTCCTATGCTTAAACGAAACCGTCAATGTTTCCGCCTTCGATGCCGGCTGGACAGGCAGCAACGTTCAGTGGAACTGGAATGACGGTACGAACAACAACAATGTGAACGCTTCAAATCCGGGCAATTACGCTGTCGAAATCACGACGGATCAATGCTTATTCACGTATGATTTTGACGCACTGGATTCTGAAAACCAAGGAATCGAATTGGGTGCTGACATCCTGCTGTGTGCGGATGAAAGCGAAACAATCCTGAGCAATTATGCCGCAGAAAACACCCTCTGGATCAGCGGGGGTACTGCGGAAGGCATCAATGCCCTCGGAACAATCGTGGAGGGGGCATCTGAAACAGTGATTGTCGAGATCGAAATCGGTGCGTGCATTGAGCGTGACACCCTTGAAGTGGTGCATGTTCCACAATTCAATTCCGAAATTGCCACTCCTCAATTCTTGTGCCTCAATGACAGCCTCCTGCTCGACGCTCAGCCTGGAGCAGATACCTATGCATGGTCCGCTGGTGAAAACAGCAACGATCTTTGGATCTCTACCGCTGGTAATTATACCGTGAGCATGTCCATTGGCGGCTGCCTTTTTGAAGATGACATCATCGTCCAACCCTCAGCAAATACGGGGATAGATTTGGGTTCTGATGCCATCATTTGCGACGGTCAAATCATGAATTTAAGCAGCGGATACGAAGCAGATGAAACCTCCTGGTGGGAGAACGGAGTAAGTGTGGGAAATGCGAGCAGCTGGAGCGTGACCAATATGGATGCCATCATCGTCGCCGAGGTGACGGTAGGATTGTGTGTCGAGCGAGACACCGTCTCCTTTGACTACGCTCCCGTTTTTGATGCCGGATTGCCTCCGAATCTCGCGTTATGCAATGGCGATAGCACGCTGGTTGCAGCCAATGCAGGGGCAGAAAGTTATGCCTGGAGTTCTGGTCAACTGGCTTCTTCGCTGTGGATCAATTCACCGGGTACATACAGTCTTACCATACCGGTTCAGGGGTGCGAATACACGACAGATATCGCGGTTCAAAATGTACCGCTGCCCATCTTCGATTTGGGATCTGATCAAACCATTTGCGAAGGCCAATCGATTCAATTCAGCACAGGTTTGCCCAATGCAGATCTCACGGTTTGGTCCAACGGAGCGGATACGGCTGCCATCACCGTTGGTGCAGCAGGAGTTTTTGAAGTCGAAGTCACGGAAAACGGCTGTTCATTTACCGATGCTGTTACGCTGGATGTTCAGAGCCTTCCAATTTTTGACCTAGGTGATGATCAGATGCTTTGCTCAGACGAATTTGCCTCGCTCTACATCTATCCCCTGCCGGAAGAGGCAGAAGTCACGTGGAGCACAGGCAATGTCCAGCCTTCCATCGAGGTGAATGCTCCAGGGGCGTACAGCGCACTGGTCGACTGGAACGGATGCACGTGGACTGATGAAGTGCTGGTGGATCGCGCAGTTCCAGTGTTGATTGACATTGTAGAACCGCTCTCTTTTTGCGAAGGCGGGGAATTGGTCGTGAGTGCAGAAAACCCATCCAACCTCTTCCCAATCAGCTACGATTGGAGCAACGGTGAAACCACACCTGCTGTTGTGATTGATCGCCAAGGATTTTACACGGTGGTTGCTGCCAATGCTTGCGACACCGTGAGTAAGTCGTTTGAAGTAACGTTGGATTATTGCGAATGCCCCGTCTATGTGCCGAATGCGTTCACACCCGATAATGACGGAGTAAACGATCTGTTCCTCCCCATCCTCGGATGCACAACACAAGAATACCGCTTGGAAATCTACAACCCATGGGGGGCGATTGTCTTTGCCACAGAGGACCCTGCAAAAGGCTGGTACGGTCAAGTTTACGGACAAGTGAATGATGACCTCGAAAGCTCTGAAATGAGCGGCTATTACGCTCAAAACACCGTGTACAATTGGCGCCTCGTCTATCGGTTGGAAGCGGACGAATTCAGCCTGGTTTCACCTGCTCCAATCGAGCTGCGTGGCTACGTGCACTTTGTGCATTGACCATCTTTGCGCAAGACTCAGCGCAATCAGTACTTGACGGCTCGAAAAGAACCCGAATCCCGATCGGTCTTCCAGCGAATGAGCACAGGCCCAACTTTCCAATCAGTCGCATCCAACGCCATCGAAACTCCAGGTATCAGTATTTGGCTGCTTTGAGAAATCATGCGCCCTCTCAAATCAAATGCTTCCAGCTGAATCTGGCTCCCTTTGTTTCCGACAATCGAAGCACCAACTGATGAGATGTAGAGCACGTCATTGAATGGATTTGGAAATGCACGCAACGCAAACGGAATGCCATCAACGAGGTCATTGATCCCAAGGGAGCTTGTGACGTCGATTGTCTGAGGGAGTTCTTCAAAACCAAACGATCCATCGTAATCGAAGAGCACATTGGTCGGTTCACCATTTTCATCGAGCGAGCGTATGACGCAAGAACCATTCCCGCCCCATTGTGATCCCAACATACCATCGCCGTACGTGTCTTTCAGAATAAACGTGTAACAACCTGTTGATGGAACCGTGATGGTGAATTCGTAGGTGGTCTCGCTCTGGTAGTTTCCAGCAAGTTCAAAGTTGATCAAAGCGCCCAACGCGTTTCGCAGCTCCCATCCGGTCTCACCGCCATAGCCATCGGTATTCAGTTCAACCGCCCATTGGGTGGTCGCACTGGGAGACCCGGACACCGAAGCCTGCAAAGAATTGTTCTCGGCATTATCATCAATCGCTGAAATTTGAATCGTGAAGTCCGTAGCACCCGGAAAAGTGTACGTACCCAATGTGAAGTCTGTGGACTGGAAAGTTGCCAATGACCCGGACCAGTTAGAAGCCAAAACCACTTCATCATCCACAACCATTTCCACGCTCAATAAAGATGTCTCACCCGCAGAGAAGTCATTGGCTCCCATGTTGGTCAAGCGCACCGTGATCGGCAACTCATCCCCACTGCAGACCACATTTTCTCCGAGGTAACTCGTGACTTCCAAATCCAAGGCTTGCGCAGGAACCATGGCAAATTTCCAATTGGTCTCCATGTAATCGAATGAACCCGGATCCAAGCTCATGCCATTGATCAGGTACATTTCATCATTGATGATAAAAGAAGCTGGAGCCCAGCGGGACATCCCCGGATGCGCCGGCCATTCGTACCAAGCATCGGCCTGTGGATCGTATTGCCAAAGTTCACCGGTCATCATCGAACTGTGATCGTCTCCATCACCGCTCAGCGCATACCCCATGCCATCATGAGCAAGCTGTGTGCCAGCGACCCGTCCCTCTGCAGGGAGCGTGGCCATTTCAGTCCAAACCTCTGTTTCCGGCTCGTACTTGTACCATTCATTGAAGATGTCGGCTGCGTGATGTCCGAAACCAACAAAAATCTCCCCATCAATGCCAAACTGATACGGATGGTGCCGCTGAGACGCTGGGAAATCCGGCTTCTGGCTCCAAGAATCAGAAGCCATGTCATACTCCCACCAGTCGTTTGTGTCACCGTTGGGGCCACCTCCAAGCCCGACGAATACCTTGCCGTTTTCTGCGATGAATGCAGGATGGGTGCGCGCCGAGCACGGACAAGAAGCCTTTTCCGTCCAGCTCTCTGTTTCAGGATCGTACATCCAGAGATCATTCAAGGCTCCTGAATTGGACTGACCAAAGCCAAACCAAGCCTGTCCGTCCCATGTATCGCCGATGGTGTAGCCACGCGCCGCGCCCGGAAAGTCTGGGAGGGCTGTCCAAGCATCAGCGGCAGGATCGTATTGATAAAAAGCATCGCTGAATCCTGAGGTGGACTCCCCCCCAACGAGGTAACCCATGGAGTTCAACGAAAATCCAAAGCTGTGGTTGGAGACAAATCCATCGGGCAATGGAGCGACTGAGGTCCAGCTCTGTGCCAATGCTGATGAAAATATCAGGCAACACAAAGCAGCGGTAAAACAACGGTTCAATTTCAGGTAGATCATGCTGCAATTTAGTGGGATTTGCTCAGTTCTATGATTGATTCAGAAAATTAACAACAGCCCTGGCACGTTTCATTCAGAAGTTGCGTTCTTTACCTCTCACAACCCTTTACCATGCATAGAAGTTTCTTGATTTGCGCGTTGGGCTTGTTGCAGTGGAGTACGATCACTGAGGCCTCTGGGCAAGTGGCAAACGAAGGTCACCAAGTCAGTGGTTACGTTCTCGATGCGGCAAGCGGAGAAGCACTCATCGGTGCGACGGTATGGTGCGCCAGCATCAATGCAGGTGTGAGCTCAAATACGTTTGGCTATTATTCGTTGCAACTCCCGAACGGAAAGCAGCAAATGACGATTTCGTTCATAGGATTTCAATCGCAATCGTTTGAATTGGACCTCGAGGAAGACCTCAAAATGGATGTGGAATTGGCGTCCGGCGTGGCCATCCAAGAAGCGATTGTTACAGGGGAAAGCTTTGACCGCATTGAAGACCAAGTGCAGATGTCCAAAATGGAAATCCCCATGGATCAAGTGCGCAGACTGCCTGCGATTGGCGGAGAAGTAGATTTGCTTAAGAGTCTACAATTGATGCCGGGCGTGCAATCCGGTGGAGAAGGTACCTCAGGCCTTTATGTGCGGGGCGGAAGTCCAGACCAAAACCTCATCGTCTTGGACGGCGTGCCGCTATACAGTGTGAGTCACTTGTTCGGATTTTTCTCTGTTTTCAATGCCGATGCAGTAAAGCAAATGAGCATCACCAAGGGTGGTTTTCCAGCGCGTTATGGTGGACGATTGTCATCGGTCTTGGAAGTGAACATGAAAGATGGCAACATGCGGGAGTATCATGGCACCGCTAATGTTTCCATTCTCGCTTCGAAGTTTACTGTTGAAGGTCCGATTGTCAAAGACAAGGCTTCTTTTATGCTCAGCGGTCGCAGGACTTACCTTGACTTACTGCTCAAACCTGTGATCAATTCCATCAATTCAAATGACCCCTCGGTTGAAACAGATCCGCGCTACTTTTTTTATGATTTGAATGGAAAGGTCAATTGGAAGATTGGCGCGAAAGACAGAGTTTTCCTGAGTATTTTCAATGGCAAAGATGACTTCGGTTTGGCTGCTACGGAAACAGAAGGGATCAGCACATCAACCTTTGATTTTGGGTTGGATTGGAAGAACCAAGTGCTCGCAGCCCGATGGAGCCACGAATGGAACTCCAAGCTCTTCTCCAACCTCACCCTTACCCAAAGCGAGTACAATTTCAACACCGGTATTCAATTCGACGAGACAGAAAACAGCGCGGATGCTACAACAGCCCGTTTTGCCAGCCTTTATCGATCCGGTATTGTGGACTATGCTGCACGAATGGATTTTAGCAACGCCATCAGCAACAAGCATTACCTGCGCTATGGCGGCAACATCACCCTCCGCCAATTCAATCCAGGGGCAACCACTTTACAACTTCAAGAAGACGACCTTCCCGGCATTGATACGACATTTGGATCTTCCCAGCTCGAGTCTGTGGAGCGATTCTTATACCTCGAAGATGAAGTGCAAATTTCTGATCGAATCAAAGCCAATATCGGTCTGCATGCCACAGCACTTGAAGTAAACGGCACGTACTTTCCATCACTGCAGCCGCGCGCCGCAATCAATTGGAAATTGAACGATGGAAGCGCGATCAAGTTCTCCTACGCGCAGATGCAGCAATTTGTGCATCTCCTCACCAACGAAGGATTGTCCCTCCCAACCGATCTCTGGGTACCGGCTACCGACGAAGTTACACCGCAGCTGAGCACGCAATACGCAGCAGGTTGGGCCAAAACCTTCGGCGAGATTGAGGTGAGCATCGAAGGTTACTACAAAGCGATGGACGGCCTGATCAGCTACCGGGAAGGAGCGAGCTTTAACAACACCTTCAACAGCCGCTGGGAAGATCAAGTCACGCAAGGTCAAGGGGATGCATACGGCTTTGAATGGCTTTTTCAGAAAAAAGTCGGACGAACGACAGGATGGGTGGGCTACACCTTGAGCTGGGCCAATCGTCAATTTGACGAAATCAACAGCGGTGATTGGTTTCCTTACACATACGATCGCCGGCACGATGCTTCGGTGGTGTTGATGCACCGCTTTTCAGATCGCATCGACTTCTCAGCCACTTGGGTTTACGGCACGGGACGCGCTTTAACACTTCCTGAGTCTACCTTCCAGACGTTCTTACCATCGAGTTTCACCAGCGCATCCACCGACTTCAATGGGCTCAGCGTCGATGTGCCGAGTGAGAAAAACGCCTACCGCACCAGCCCTTACCATCGAGCCGATGTTTCACTGACCTTCACAAAAGAGAAGGCCGCTTTCTCACGCTCGTTGATTTTCAGTGTTTACAACGTATACAACAACCTCAACCCCTTCTTCTCTTTGGTGGAAGAAAACAATGACGGTTCACGCTCCATTAGAGAATATGGCATTTTCCCCATCATTCCATCCATCGCCTGGCGCGCCGAATTTTGATCCCATGAATCGAAGAAAACTCCCCATTCAACTCCTACCTCTGGCGTTTCTGGCGCTACTCTTTGGCGGCTGCGAGCGCCTCGGGAACGGAATTGTGCAAGAAATCGAATTCCCCACGCACACCCCTCAATTGGCTGTAACGTTGATCAGCAGACCCATGAACGACACCTTGGTCGCCCGTGCCCAGAGCTCGGCGGGCATTCTTGACACCACAGGCAGCCAACACCTGAAGAACGCACTTTTCACACTGACTCATGAAGGCGGTGCGAGCTACACGTGGGGCGGACAAACCGACTGGCTAAATGGCATTGGCCACGTGCTCCCCAGCGCGCAACTGGCATCAGGCCTTTGGACCTTGGAATGCGAAGAAGAAAACTTTGAAACCGCCACTGCAACCCAAATGGTGCCTCCCCAAATCGACTCCGTGGGAGATTACTTGTATGCCATCACTGTAGAATTAAACAGCCTCAACATCGATGAATACAGCGATGGCGATATCACGAAGTATTTTGTTGAGCGGAATTGGACATTGGAACTGAGCTTGCCAGACCGATTCGATGAACGAGACTTCTTTATACTAAAAGCTCAACATGTGAATGATGCTGAGGAAGAAGTGAATGATGCTCAGGAAGATGAATTTTGGTCAAACAACACATGGATTTCTCCCGAAATTGAAGATGATACTCGGATGAATTACAATGGCTTAGCACGAGGCTGGATGATCGAAGACATCAGCGATGAAAACTCCCTCAATTCCCTGCGCTTTGAAGTGAATCAATTCGCAACTGGGGATGACTTGGAGGCACTGCTTGTTGCTCCTGCAAAGCTTGAATTGGCTGCACTGAGCCCCGAATTATCAGAATATTATCGAACACTGGAATTGATCGATAACCCATCGGGTGGTTCCCTTTTCACAGAGCCTTTGTTGGCCTACAGCAACATGAGCAGTGGGTTTGGATGCTTCGGTCTGTACACCAGTTGTTTATTGGAGTTGCCAAACGAATGAGCATGCCAGTGTCACGAAAGGTCTTGCTGCTGCTTGCCTTTTCTTGCACCGCTCAGGCGTTCGCTCAATTTGTAGCTGATGGCGCCAGCGACTTTGCCGACCGTCCAATGGAAAGCATTTCGAGCAGCGTTGTTCCGCAGGGTATGGGACAAATTGAGGCAGGTGGTTATGCGCAATGGTTGACTGCCGATGATGCCGAAGTACCTGATTTCAGTTACGCCGTGCCCATCGGATTGATCCGATACGGGTGGAGAGAACGTATCGAACTTCGCGCTGGAGCTCAATGGGCGCAGAGTCTAGGAGCGCCTCAACAAGCGCGATTCGGAGTGAAATGGAACGCCTTGCCCCAGCAGAAGGGCTTGGGCATCAGCGTCAATGCTGAATTTGAAACAACCGCTCGTCAAGGGCTTTCATTGGACAGTGAAGTCCCCCTCGACCTCAGGATATGCGCCGACTGGAACTCCTTTGAGCGTTGGAGTCTGCGAAGCAATGTGATCCTCTACCAAGGGCGCTTGAGGTTTTCCACTGCAGCAATGTGGACCGCAGGTCGTCAGGGCTGGTCATTGATGGCAGAAACAAAATGGGATGCCGTTCAAGGATGGAATTTGCACTCTGGCGCATATTTGGCGATCAACGACAACAGCCGTTTTGACTTTACATATTTCCGCCAGTCAAAGAATGGAGAAATTGGGCAAGAATTTAATTCCAAGATGTACCAATTGCGATTTGGCTACAGCCGTCGTATTTCGTCTGGCCAAAACAATGCAATTGCACAATAACAGATTTTAGAACCACCAAAAATGATAAGCATGAAACATCGCCTTCCACTTTCTCTATCGTTATTTGGAGCGGCATTGCTCATCACAGGCATCGCGCTCAAACTCAATCACCTCATGGGAGCCATTGTGCTCTCAAACGCCGGCTTTTGCCTGCTCATCGCGGGACTGATCTGGCTGATGGTAGCTGTTTTGCGGAATCGGTAAATTATCATGTCGGCTTGAAACATCGCCGACGCTGCGCTGTTTTGAAGTCATGCTTCCTTTTGACCCCAAAGACCTGAAGAATAAGGCGCCACGCGATTTGGACCCCGACACCGTGGACCGCATCGTTGAGATGGCTTGGGAAGATCGAACGCCTTTCGAAGCCATTGAGATGCAGTATGGCATCAAAGAAAATCAAGTGCGAGCCATCATGCGCAAACACATGAAGCGCAGCTCCTTTCATATGTGGCGCGAACGGGTGAAAGGCAGAGGGACGAAGCACGGATCCCTCCGCACAGAAGGCATCAAGCGATTCAAAAGCCAGAATCAAAGAGGCTAAAAAAAATCCCCCTCACGCCAGAGGCATGAGAGGGATCTCGAATTCGTGTTTTGTGCTTCTTAGAAGCCGTAGCTTACAGAAAGTTGCAAGTTTGGTAGCATGGTCCATGCAAGCTTGTCATTGATTTCTGCAATTTGGTCCGCTATGTCGTCCCCGTGCACTTCAAGCTCCTCAGCCTCACCCGTATATTGGATGTGAGCTCCACCTGTGGACAAAACGCCCAAATCTAGACCAACTTGGATGCCTTTAACGGGCTTTGAGCCATAACTCACACCGAAATACATCACAGGATTCTCAGTATAGTTCACACTGAATGAAACGGTTTCACCCTCGTGAAAACCATCGGCTGTGACATTGTTCTCAATCTGTCCGGACGCCATGCCTAAGTTGAAGCCCAAGTTTTGGTTTTCAAACGGTCTGTGCCTCCAAAAAACGCCTAACCATGAGGAGGATCCAGCAACGGATACTTCACTAAGAAGAAGTGGATCAAAATCAGGTAAAAGACCATCAGGAACATCGCCTTCTGGTGCCCCACCAAATCCTACGCTGATTGAATTCTTAGCATCAATGTTATAGGTAAGGTTTAAACTTGGGCCAAATGGGCTTATCGCCACACCCGCAGAGTATTCCGCAAACTCCTTCGCACCATCATCTTGAGCTTGAACGATTGAACTTGTTGCAACAAACATTACAGTCGCAGCTAAAATGGAAAATAACTTTTTCATCTATGAAAAATAAATAGTTTAATAATGCAGAAAGAAAGTAAGTGTTGGGAAATAATTGAGGACAATCTGTGTCAATTTTTCGTCATCAATTTGTGAATTACTCTGGGCTGTAAACACTCTGCAAAAGATTGCTCAAAAAAAATTGCCACGATTCAGCAGTTCACACTAATTTCGCTGTCCGATTGGCCCCGTAGTTCAACTGGATAGAATATCAGATTTCGGCTCTGATGGTTGGAGGTTCGAACCCTCCCGGGGTCACAAAGAAGCTTGTAAGTCATTGATTTACAGGCTTTTTTGATTTACGATGTACCTATGGCTGTCTTCGGATTCAAATTTTGAAGGCATGAAAAATACCACTTCTGTAGTATTTCTCAATCGAAAAAAAAGACGAAGTTTTGCAAAATGATTCAACTCTTTTACGGCTCGGACACAAACAAAACGCATCGCGTGGTGCAAGAAGTCATGCGTCCTCTTTTCGATGAACACGGTGTTTCAATATGTGACAAAGTCGTTAGTGAGCTGAAGCCAGAGGATTGGACCGAAAATGAGGTGTTCATCATAGGAGTGCCAACGTGGTACTACGGAGAACTTCAAAGCGACTGGCAGGCGTATTTCGAAGAGCTCAAAGGCGTCGACTTTACCGGTAAGACCATTGCCATTTTTGGATTAGGAGATCAATGGGGATATGATGAGTGGTTTATTGACGGAGTCGGCATTTTAGCGGAAGTTTTGATTCAAAATGGTGCAAAAATGATTGCTCCTTGGCCCACCGAAGGGTATGATTATACAGCCTCCAAAGCATTGAATTCAGAAGGAGACTTCTATGGTCTCGCTCTCGATGAAGACAATCAATACGAATTGACGGATGAGCGATGCAAGAAATGGATCGAGATGGTAGTGAATGAGCTGCAGCTGACTGAAAAATCCTTATCCAATTCCAAGAAAGC
>DCPZ01000100.1 GCA_002323795.1 Flavobacteriales bacterium UBA1531
GGATGTGTTGTGACTTATGAAGATGAGTTCATGGTGTTGAATAAGGATTGGTATGTTGCCCGTGCTCTGGACAATCGCGCCGGCGGCTTCATGATCGCCGAGGTAGCACGGTTGCTTCATGAACGAAAAATTAAGTTGCCTTTCGGATTGTACATCACCAACTCAGTTCAAGAAGAAATAGGTCTCCGTGGGGCTCAAATGATTGCCGAACGAATTGATCCTGACGTAGCCATTATCACTGATGTAACGCACTGCACCCACACGCCCATGATGAATAAGATTGAAAATGGCGATGTCGCTGCAGGCAAAGGTCCGGGCGTTACTTATGGACCCGCGGTACAAAACAACCTCCTGCAACGCATCATTGATACAGCCGATGCAGAAAAAATTCCACTGCAGCGTATGGCCGCAAGCCGTTTTACAGGCACGGACACCGATGCTTTCGCATACTCCAACAAAGGAGTCGCCAGTGCACTCATCAGCCTGCCACTGCGATACATGCATACTACCGTTGAGATGGTCCATCGCGATGACGTCGAAAATTGCATTCAACTCATACTTGCCACCTTACAAAACATCAAGACTGGAGAAGATTTTAAATACATCCAGTGAAGCAGAGGTATTTCGTGACTTAGTCCGCCAATAAGCGATTGATCTCTGATGCTTGCTTGTTAATTTCTGCGACTTGATTCGCATCCAAACTAGAAGCCTGGTCTGTGGCACGTTGAATCCTTAACGCCATGGCTCGGGCTTCTTGCATTCGATGGAGCAAAACTTCACCTTGATCGGAAACTGCTTTGCGCTCGTGAAAAAGCATGGACGCTTCGTTGACCATTGACCTTAGCACCGACTCATTCCACGGTTTGGCGATGTATTTGTAAATCTGCCCCTTATTGATGGCGTCAATGACTGCATCAATATCCGCGTGGCCCGTCAATAACATTCTGACGGGGTCAGGGAAGTCCGGCATGATTAATTCAAAAAACTCAACGCCACTCAATGTCGGCATCTTTTGATCCGATATGATCACTTCAATCGGTTGCTCTCGCAAAATCCGGACAGCTTCAGTTGGCTCTGTTGTGACGTGCACATGAAAATCGCGGCGAAATGCTGCCCGAAATGCTGTCAGATTGTGCAATTCATCGTCTAAGTACAATATGTTAATCATAACGGAAATCGAATAATAAATTCAGTACCCACACCTTCTTCTGTTTCCACCTCTACCTCAGCATTGTGATCTCTCAAAATGCCCATAACGATGCTCAATCCAAGTCCTGTGCCTTCTCCAACAGCTTTCGTAGTGAAGAACGGATCAAAGATTTGTGCTTTGACCGCTTCAGACATGCCCACACCTTGGTCCTTGACTCGAACTTCAATCCATGACTGGCCGATGCTATCCACCTTCCGTGAAGAGATTCGAACCTTACGCTCCTCCACGGCCAAACCAGATTCTTCCATGGACTGGGAAGCATTGGTAATGATGTTCATGAAGACTTGATTCAACCGACCAGGTTGGCAACTCAACATCGGCAAATCAGCCCCCATATCTGACTCTACAACAGCGTAATCTTTCAGATTACTCCGAAGGACAATCAACGTGGATTCGATGAGTTCATTGATCTGAGCCATCGTGAAATTATCCCCATCCATTCGACTGAAAATCCGCAAGCCTTTGACTATCTCTGATGTTCGTTTTGTGCCATCCTCAATACCGTTGAGTAATTCTTCAATTTCCCGTTGAGTAAATTCGATGTCGAGGTTTCTGAATATCTCCTTCAACTTCGCCATCTCCTCATGAAGATTGGGGGTTGAAGGATCGATCTCCTTCATTTTATCAATGATCTGAGATAAGTCCTCAAAATCACGACGCAAAGATTGTGCGCTCGAAGCAACGAAGTTGATGGGGTTATTCAATTCATGGGCAATTCCCGCTGTAAGCTGTCCAATGGAGGCCAATTTTTCACTTTGAATCAGTTGCTGCTGAGCAGACTGCAGATCATTCAGTGTGTTTTGCATAATTGAATTGGCACTCTCCAATGCCGCTGTCCGCTTCGTAACGCGTTCCTCCAAAACCGAATTCTGCTCACGAACGATTTGCTCATTCAGTTGCGATACCCGCAGTTGCTCTTCTCGGGCTTGGACACTCTCCCTTTTCAACTGATTGATTCGACTTGCTAAAGCCAAACTCAACACCACCACTTCTATGGCACTGCCCATTGGCAGCGCATAAAAAGTCCAAGCATTATAAGGAATCACTCCGCTATCCTTGAGCACAAAAATGAACACGGCAAAGATGAAGACTGTAAAAGCCAACAAAAAATACTTCGCAGGGCTGTAACCCTTTCGAATGGTTATGATCGCTCCAGGAATGCAGAAAAGGCTCGCCGCGGCACAGAAATTAATCAATTGATAGCTCAACTCCAATCGTCCAATCAAAGCCAAAACAAGTGCAATGAGGTACAGCAAAAAATAGCCATTAAGGAGCTTGTGTAGCCAAGGCACATAACGGCTGAGCCGCAGGAAGTTTTGGACAAAAAGAATGGTCGTCAACCCACTGAAAACACCAAAAAGATGGATCAATCGCAAATTTAACCAAGGCCAACGTTCAGCACCTATAACAAATCCATAGCCATTCAATGCAAGTTGAGCGCCGCCGACGGCGAAGATGAAAAGCACATATTCCAAATAGCTTCGATCCCCTACGCTCAAAAACAAAAACAGATTGTACAGGAGCATCACAAGCATCACACCTGCATAAAGCGCAAACAAAACATCTCGCTGATGCGCATCTTCCAGCACCTTTCGAGGCCCTGTTATGCGCAGAGGAATGATCATAGGCTTATTCGATTGCATGCGGAATAATGCGTGCAACTTACTGCATTCGACCAGCGGAACGGGGAAGGAAGGATACGTACCGAACTGATGTTTCTTGTCGTTCGTATTCATAATTCCCGAAGGATAGCTTGCGATGATTTTACCATCGCATACCATGAAACATGTTAGGTCATCGATTCCTGCATTCTGAATTTCAATCAATTTCCCATTTTCTGTCATTGGATCCAGGGTTAACCGGATCCACTCGACACCGGATCCCATTCCAAGGTTGGGAACCAACTGCTCAAAAGAAACCCAGTCTTCTGACTCAGCAACCATCTCCACTTCCAACAAATCCATATTGTACTCCTCGGGCAAATACTCCAACCGAGTTCCAATGAACTTTTGCGCTTGGGCAGAAAAGGATGAAAGCAGCGCAAAAACGACAACTGCAAAATGGGTGCCTCGATTATTGCGATGCTGGCTTAATGCGAATCCACACATCAGACTTCGATGCGAAACTTTAGCTTGAGATATCCTTTAGGTCCTTGAACATCGTAAGTTGCCCGCTCAGGATCCTGCCAGATACTTTCAAGCAATTGGCGAACCTGCGGTTGCACAGATTCAATGTTTTCTGGAAATGTATATCGTGCGATTGTCGCACGCAATTTTTCCGTCGGATATGTAAAGTAGCCATCCTTACCGATTCCTTCTTCCGTGAAAAATGCCAAGGGCGCCTGCATTCTGCGCGTTACAGGTGAAGTCAATGCAAATAGGTGTCTTCCGCCCACCATGGTCAAAGTAGCCATTGCGGCTTGAATGAGAAAAGTAGCCTCAACTCCCATACCAGCTAACTCAATGCTATTCCACATGCCGCCCAATTCAAAAGCACCTTCATCTGCATAAGTCCGCAGATGTTGAGCCAAATTCAAGTCTTGACTTCCAACGGCTTTAACGAGCGGCATGTTCTCAGTGTCGTCGACTCCGTGCATTCTAGCTCCGCCCAAAACGCGTTCGGTCTTTCCGTCAATTCCGGCGCCTTTGGCAACTGCCGCAATCACAATGACGCTTGGATCTCCAATCCAATCCCGATTAAATGTCGTCAACTTCTTGATGCCGTATGCTTGCAATACAGCCTGGTGGCCGTCCACGAGATCGTGACAACAGTCCAGGTACTGGTCTGCCCGAAACACACGTACCTCGGCTTCTGCAATGCGGTCCGCTTTACGAACACGATCAATCGATGGATTCAACGAACTGCTCATCCCATTCAAGGTATATGCGGGAATCCGGAGCCGAATCCCCTAGTAAGATTTTACGAGCCGCTTGAGTCGCATGCGCTCCTCCTGCTGCCACGTCCGAGTACAATTGAGGCCAACCAACAAGTGTCCTCCCAACTTCTTCCAAGCTCTGGATGCCTCGTGCTGATGCTTGGCTCAGGTCAATGAATGCGTTGAAAAACTCCGGCGTCCACTCAGTCGCTTTGAGCATGTCATCCAGCATATCCTCAGAAATCCTGCCATGCAAATAATCTTGGACCCCCTGATCATAGCGCTCAATGTCCAGCATACCGCGGTCAGATGTTTCCATTAAAACAGGAACCTTATTCCGACGAGCGTGTAAGCGGATAAGTGCTTTGGCCGAGACTTGGTCACAAGCATCGCAAACCAAATCCAATCCTTCAAAAAACTCTGAAGCGTTGTCGGTGGTCAATCCGGATGAAAACACTTCGACCTCAAAATACGGGTCGACCTCTGCTAAGCTGCGGCAAATCGCAACCCATTTTGGCAATCCAAGGTTTTTGATGCCTGCTTGAATGCGATTCAAGTTGGACAATTCCAAATGATCGAAATCAGCCACTTTGAGCGAGCCGCACGAACGTTCCATTGCCAAACTCATCGCAAATGCACTGCCTACAGAAAGGCCGACAATTCCAATTTGTTTTTCCCCCAAAGCTCGCTGCTCCTTCTCTTTGATTTTATTGCGATTCCGATTGGTGCGCAGCTCGATGAAATCTGCTTCATTGAGTATGCGAATCAAAGAGCGGCTCCATGGATACCATGCCCAGCATCCGTAATGGTCCCAACCTTGATCTCCAAGTTCTCGAGATACAGCTTCCACCAGTCCATCGGGGTTTGTCCGCAGTGAAGGGTTCCGCGTAACCAACAATTCAGCCAATTGATCTTCCAACGTATCGAACACCTCATAAGTGGTTAGCGACGACCGAAAATCCTCAAATATCTGACGGCTCGATGCCGAAGACAGATGGTATATAGTGGCTCTCGCCTCTGGATTTCGTGTGTTATGCCCCATATCCTTAGAACTTTAAAAGTTCCGAG
>DCPZ01000090.1 GCA_002323795.1 Flavobacteriales bacterium UBA1531
CGAATTGGACGTTGGACGCGACTATTGTTCGGCTACGTTTTGAATTCTCCATTGGTATTCCAGCAATCCTGCCCAATCAGAATTGAGTCCTGTAAGCTCGAATTCAAGGGCATGAACCCCCGCTTCCAGCAAAATAGCACCGTCTTCAATGGATGCATTCGAATTCGGAGTGTTGAGATGCGTTACCTCCTGAATGCGAAGCGCAGGCAGCATTTGATCATGATGCATAAGGTTAGGCGTGAGATAGGTGAAGCCTCGTTCTACGGGGATGCAAACTTGCCCGTCCTGCAGGAATTCAATGGATTCGAACGGGGTGGGTACCGGATTTTGCTCCATGAAGGCAAACCTCGATTTGGTATCGTCCAGCACAGAAAGTCCTCCCAAAGGAAGCATATGAATGGATTGGTTCTTGAAAATCCAGATGTCTCCCTCTGGGCTGTTCATGATGCGCTGATACGATTGATTTTTGTCAATCAATTGTCGCAAGGCGCTGCTGTCAGGCTCCATGCGGTCGGATTCCGGGTTCCACCGGTAAAATCCCTTGGAGGTTGCAAAAATCATTCCTTTGTCGAGAGTGCAGAGGTTGATTTGAAGCGGGCTAGGAAAACCGGAGGTGTCGTCATAAACGTCGACGCGTGATAGCGTTCGATTCTGTTCGTCAAGTTCCAAGCGAAAGGCCCCTTTGTAGGGGTGTGAGACCCACCAGACGCCTTTTGATTCTTCACTGAGAAAGCGAGAGCTTTCATCAAACCCTTCGACTCTGCCATTCTTTTGCCATCGGCTCCTCGGATGACGCCCACGAGCGGTGTATTGAATTTGAATCAGTCCGAGGTAGGTTCCTGCGTACCAAATGGTCGGATCCGAAGAAGCCCAGATGTTCCAAACTCCCGTTTCGTTGATTATGGGGTGGAACTTATCGTCTTGAATGATTCCAGCGCCGGAACGATGACACACCCAAACGTCATTTTGCCTCTCGGATAATGACCATATCGGACCTGAAATACCATCAATGACCTTCAGAGATTCTTCATCAGGAGATTGAGAGTACACGGCTTGCGAGGTTCCCCAATACTTCTTACCATCTGCAAGATGAAGGGATGAGTAGCCCGCTTCTTTGATTTCTTCTAATCCCTTAGGTATTCGATGTGGCCAATTGTTCTTGATGAGATCCACGCCTCCTTCAAGTCCGACCCAAAGGTTACCACGCACGTCTGACTTCATGCTCAAGACACTATTGCTGATCAATCCAGATTCTTGTGTATAAGGATTTTGATACGATTTAAAATCGGTGGTAGTTAAAATCCCGCCGCTTGAAGTGCCTATCAGCACAGTATTTCCATATTGTTCGATGCAATTTGCACGAACTTGTTGCAAGCGCACACTCAACGGGGATTCGCTTGCTTCCCACATTGAACCATTCCATAATTGAATTCCGTGGTTGTGCGTTAGGAGCGTGATATTCTGGTTTTGCTTTTCTAAAACCCCTTCCATTTTCCAATCAGCGTCGAGTCGAATTTTTTCGACCTCCACCCCGAGCCAATCGAAGAAGTGGATGAATCCATCGGTCTGAAATGCAACCCCATTGGTCCATGTGGCTGCATTTCGAATCGGTCCGGTTAGCCACTGCTGGTATTCTCCTTGTGGTGTTATGGAACCAGCAAATTCAGAACAGCTAAAAATTGCACAGTTAGCGTGTTTTTGTGTTCGATCGATCTTCATGGGTGGCACGAACATGCGCCAGACATCATCAAAAGTCCCGGACTTCGATTGTATGGTTGGAGTGCAGTCTATCCATTGAGGTTCATCCTTTGTTGAGTTGAGATGAAGGATTCCAATAAACCCTTGACCACCGCAATACAGCAGGTTCTCGAAACCAGCAACAGATTTTGCCTGCGCTCCATTGGGAAGTTCGTTTAACGTCCAATCACCCCCGTCAAAAAGGAGCAATCCCAGGTTGTTTGCTACTGCAACGTGATTCGAGTTTTCTACTGAAACGTATGAGCATTGCGTGCCACCTCCGATGATTTTTCGATCAAAGTGTTGGATAACGGCCTGCCGGGCATCTGTGTTTGCGAAACACGTTGCAAGAGGCATAACGCTCAACCCAAGGAGTAATGAGACGAGAGGATTGCGAAAAGGCGGATTGATTTTGAGTAACATGCAATGTTTCCACTTAAACACAGTTAGAGCAAGGATTAAGAATGGTCAAGGAAGTCTTTCAAATTCAAATATAATAGGGAATGTTGAGGTTGTTGTGCAGGTAATGTGCATGGAATTGATTCGGGTATTTTGGAGTCTAAGCCAGAAGTTCATTGTAATTTGCACACGAAATGCATCCTAAGGTTCGAAAATGATTTCAAGACGATTCGATTTGCAAAATACCCTATTGCTCGCAGTGAGCTGCTCTTTGCTCATAACGGGGTGCACGGACAACAAAGCGAGTGCTGATAGCAGCCATGATGCTTTTGTTGACTCATTGCTTACCACACTGAGTCTGGAAGATAAGGTGGGAGAGATGACGCAATTGACCATTGGGGTGCTCATGCAGGGAAAACAGCACAAATTGTCGGAGCCACAACATCTTGACGAGGCAAAGCTACAAGAGGCACTCATAGACCTGCGTGTCGGAAGCGTTTTGAACTGTGGAAATCACGAGCACTCACCTGAGAAATGGCACGAATTCATCAATGGAATTCAATCAGCGGCTTCAATGAAACGTTCCGGTATACCGGTGCTTTATGGTGTTGATGCCATTCACGGACCAACATACACAGAAAATGGGATTTTAGGCCCCCAGCAAATTGGCCTCAGTGCGACGTGGAACCCCGAAAACGCTCGTCAAGCTGCTCGGGCCACCGCGAAGCAAATTCATGCGCTCGGCATCCACTGGAATTTCTCTCCTGTGCTTGATTTGGCCAGAGACCCAAGATGGCCACGTTTTTGGGAGACCTTCGGCGAAGACCCATATTTGGTGGGGCAGATGGGCACAGCAATGGTCGACGGATACCAAAATAGTGAGGTTCCATTTGCAGCAACACTGAAGCACTTTTTTGGCTACGGATTTACACTTTCAGGAAAAGACCGCACACCTGCATGGATTCCCGAACGGCAATTGCGGGAATACTTTCTCCCACCTTTCCAGGCTGCAATTGAAGCAGGAGCGATGAGCATTATGGTGAATAGTGGTGAAATAAACGGTATACCTGTTCACTCCAATAAGGAACTGTTAACGTCGCTTTTGCGTGATGAACTGGGATTTGAAGGCGTGCTCGTGACCGATTGGGAAGACATCAAATACTTGATGAGCCGACACATGATCGCACACGACTACAAGGAAGCGACTAAAATGGCCATTGATGCAGGCATTGATATGGCCATGGTGCCTTCAGACTTAGACTTTACCAAACATCTGTTCGATTTGGTCACTGAAGGATCAATAACTGAAAATCGAATAGATCAATCGGTGCGTCGCATCCTCATGATGAAGGCGAAATTGGGTCTTTTCGACACACAGGGTTTCCCACCTTCACTTGAGGCTTATCCTGCAACAGATCAGTTTGAAATAGATGCCGCTAGCGCAGCGCTTGAGAGCATTACCTTGTTAAAAAACGATGAGGTCAATGGTCGCACCACATTGCCATTTTCAAGTGAAGACAAGCTCTTCGTTTCGGGACCAACTGCGCATAGCCTGAATGCACTCAATGGAGGATGGACGGGGACATGGCAAGGTAGGGATACTGCGTACAACACAGCGGGCCGACCGACAATGGTTGAAGCAATGGAGACGCGACTTGGATCCGAGCGAATCGTTCATATGGATTTGGGAATGGAGTTTTCCGATCAAGAAATTCAACGTGTCGTCCGCAGCATTCAACGTCAAAAACCTTCCCGTGTTGTTTTGGGGCTTGGCGAAATGCCTTACACTGAATTCATGGGAAATATTGAAGACATTGCGTTGTTTGAGAATCAAAAGGACTTGGTAAGAGCCGTTCATATGACGGGTGTGCCGTTGGTTGGTGTTTTCATTGAAGGACGTCCGCGTGCGTTTGATGACATTGAACCGATGTTGGACGCGATCGTTATGGCCTATTTGCCGGGTGATTATGGCGCTGATGCCATCGCTCAAGTGCTCGATGGTATCTATAATCCAAGTGGCCGGTTGCCATTCACGTGGCCGCGTCATACATCTGCGCACCTCACTTATGACCACAAGTACACGGAGAAGTTTCACCCAAACCCTTCTAGGAGTAGCTTCAATCCCCAGTACACTTTTGGATTCGGTTTGTCATACAGCGCAGTAGAATTGTCGGAATTGAGGACGGATAGAGCGGAATACGGAATGGACGAAGTCATCGAGGTGACTGTGAATGCCACGAATACGGGAAGTCGCCCTACCAACGAGTTGATTGCAATTTTCAGTCAGGATAAAGTTGCGAGCATTACACCGAGCGTGGATCGGCTGCGGCATTTTCAAAAGGTCATTGTGAAAGCTGGCGAAACACTAATCGCCACCGCTCGAATTCCAGTCGCTGATTTGGGTTTCATCAATCGAGAAAATAAGTATGTCGTTGAGCCTGGATCATTTGGTATTCGCGTAGGCAACGAAATCGTTGAAATAGAAGTTATTAATTAGAACAAACAATCCCTAAATTTTTTAATATGAAGCAGTTTTTTACGCTGGCTTTTGCCGCATTTGCGTTAACGTCGATGGCTCAGACAGCATCCGTGACCTTCAATGTTGACATGTCTGCTGAAGACGTCGCCGAAAGTGGTGTTTACGTCGCAGGAGGCGATTTTTTTGGAGAACCAGGTACCTACCCAATGACAGACGAAGACGGTGATGGCATTTACA
>DCPZ01000075.1:0-3194 GCA_002323795.1 Flavobacteriales bacterium UBA1531
GTAGTTTTAAAAAGCATCAAAGCCCGTCAACTCACGGCCAACTATTAGCTCGTGAATCTCGTTTGTTCCTTGGTAAGTTATTAGAGTCTCCAAATTAATCATGTGTCTCATTATTGGATATTCCGTACTTATACCCATGCCTCCCAAAATTTGCCTTGACTCCATCGCTACGGCTTGTGCCATTTTCACGTTGTTCATCTTTGCCATTGATACTTGTGCATAGCGGGCCCTCCCCTGGTCCATTAAGGTTGATAATTGCATACACAATAGCTGGGCCTTCGTAATTTCGGTGGCCATGTTCGTCAGCTTTTTCTGAATCAATTGTTTGCTGCCAATCGGGTTGCCAAATTGCAGCCGTTCTTGAGCGTATTTCAAGGCCGTATCGAAACACTCCATCGCTATCCCAACACTGCCCCAAGCGACAGCAAATCGACCAATATTTAGGCATTTGTATGCGCTCTTTAGGCCATCGGTGTTTGGCAGGAGGTTTTGGATAGGAACCTTTGACTCATTAAAAATCAATTCTCCGGTTTTTGATGACCTGAACGACCACTTATCCTTGAACGTATTTGAAGTGAAATTGGAAACTTTCTCCTTCTCAATGATGATGCCACAGACTTCATCTGCCTCATTCTTTGCCCAAACAATGGAGATGTCCGCATTTTCTGAGTTGCCAATCCACATCTTACTCCCTTGCAGGATGAGATGGCCTTCGGAAACACGAAAACGACAGAGCATACCAGCGGGATTGGAGCCGAAATCCGGCTCTGTAAGACCAAACGCTCCCATTAATTCGCCCCTTGCTAATCGTGGTAAGAAATATTCTTTTTGAGCCTCTGAGCCAAATTGAAAAATGGCATACATCACCAGGGATGTTTGGATCGAACTAACCACACGAATTGAACTATCGCAACGTTCCAATTCCTGCATCATTAGCCCGAAAGACACAAAGTCCATTCCACAACCGCCATAATTTTCTGGAATTATGAGGCCAAAAGCTCCTATTTCTGCAAGGCCCACAAATGCTTCAGGATGCACCACACCTTCCTGAAAATACTTATTAATGTCAGGTCTGATGGCCTGATTGACCCAGTCACGGGTGGATTTCATAATGAGTTTTTGTTCATCAGAAAGGTTGTCGTAGGCGTTGTAAAAATCCATTGAATCTTATCCTCTAATTACTACAAAGATGGAGGGGAAACCAGGCCACATCCAATAACCGTTTTGAGGTAATAAAATTGGAATCAAGCCCTGTTTTTGTGAGCAAAAACAGCAAACCGCGCAACTCAAAATCAACGAAATCCACCGACGGTAATCGCTGGGCATCATTCACTTCATAGGTTTTACACCGTCGTATTCGATGAATCACTTTTCAGTAACAATCAGACTGCCATTTATTCTGCTGACGCAGGGTTTGAAATGCGTCCCCATCAAGCGTAATCAACTTCGATACCAACCCCTCTAGCATGTCATTACTCCCGCAAACAATAAATCTGGCTTTTGGTTTCTTCCAAAATTCGAGATGATCGTCTGCCAAGTCGAAAAAATCTTGAACGTATTTAATGCCATGCATCGGTTGCCGGGAGAATGCGGTGTATACCTTTTTCAACGCCCCGCGTTTAAGGGCGTCATCGAACAATTTGTGAGCAAAAGCAGCTTCTCGCTCTTCCCTGATTCCCCATAAGACAGTGGCACCTTGAGTATCAGGCAATGAGGCAATCATCCCAAGCAATGGGCCAATTCCAGATCCGTTCGCCACAAAAAATAGATTCTCATCTGTCTTCCGTACATGGAAATGTGAGTTGATTTGAATCCTTCCTGTGGCCATACTGCCTGATTCAAGTTGTGAAAGCCAAGTCGAACACTTACCATTTGGAATTAATCGAACGCATATTCCGTAAGTACCATCAGGTTGAACCGATAAAGAGTAGTACCGCTCGGTGTTGCATCCCGGGGGGACGAATGCGACGAGATCGCCAGACTGAGTGTTGCTCGTCGATTTACCCTTTTGCGCAAATTCAATCCAAATCAAAGAATCGGTCCCAGAGACTTGTTGAACTTCAAGCGATATCTCAGAGGATTTTTCGTTCATTGTTGCTGGCGGATTCACCGAGCACGGTGCTAAGGATAGATGAAGACAGGCGCGATCCACACAGGTCTGAAATTCCGACCAACTCTGGGTGTTTACGGTATATGATTGCACCGACTGTCCAGAAGGTATTTTAGCCTCTAACGCCACTGACAAGTCCTTTCCAAATTGAGCAAATCGCTCGTATTTCCGATCTCCGAAACCAATTACGATCAATTTCGAATCTGCAGAAAATTCGACCCAGTCCTCTATTTGATTCCGCCAGTTCCAAAGATGTTCTGGAGCCGCACCCCGACCGTAGGTGGCGACCATGAAAATAACATGACCTCGAATTGAATCGGGCGAGAAATTTTCAAATTCCAAAACACATACAATGCGCCCCGTCCGCTCCAAGCTCTTTTGTAATTCCTCTGCAAACCCCCACGTCGAGCCGCCTTGCGAAGCCACGACCAATGCAATGTCGACATTTGAAATTTCTTCAAGCGTTGTAGCCCGGGGTCGGTATTTCTTCCGATACCAGAGCTGAAGCCCCGTCCAAATGGAGAGACACGATGCTGCTCCACTGAACAACCACAACAATGACCAACCGAGGCTTTTTTCTCCCGTATGAACTTCTGTCAACCACTTCAATAAGGAAGACTGCCAGACGGGGCTAGTCTCAGCGATCTCTCTTCCCGTTAAGGCATCGACACTGATTTCCTTCCCATTTCTAAAGCGCAGTTGAAACCATTCCTCCGAATCAAATGCAAACGGAAAGTCAATGGACTTCATTTCGTTAAGTACAAGCGCTTGAAAGAGTTCAAATTCTTCGAACTCTTTCATTGTCATCTCCTGCGCTGCGGGCGAATCGAGCTCATCACTCTTATATTCCCACAGATTGAAATAAGCAGCTGACATACTTACTCCTGTCAGGCATAGTATGCAAAGTGGGACAAAAAGAACCACTCCGAGATCAACATGGAGAATTCTCGATCGTTTCAGCTGAAAACCAAAGGTCTTCATCCAGAGCAAAAGACCTGAAAAGGCAAGAACAAGAAAGAGCACTGAACTAACAGCTGCCCAGACTCTACCTAGGGTTCCCAAGAAAAATGAACGGTGCAAAACT
>DCPZ01000075.1:3569-6160 GCA_002323795.1 Flavobacteriales bacterium UBA1531
GAATTGAACATCCCACTCCCAATTGCCGAAAGAAAAATTGACATGCTCCCCCCTGACGAGGACGTGACCACATTCATCGAATTCAATCGCATCGATAAAAACGAACTCTGCATTCAGCGCCTTCATCAAGTCTGAAATGCTCGTGCCTTGCATACAGGAAGCATTTCCCTGAGCGCTAATGTTACAACCCGTGGCATGCCATGCCAAAATTGTTCCGGTTACAAGGACCAAAACGAAAGCGAAAGACAACCAAACTGCTAAAAACCGATGAATCCTTCGAAGCAAAACCGATTGAAACATCAAATCTCAAGTAGTCTCACGTAACGAATGAAACCGTCACATTCCAATTTTTCATTCGGTACCTCCGTATTCAGAGGCACTACAATTTCATTCGGATAATACCCTTCATCTTCAACTCCTGACTCAAAACGTATCCCATACCCTTTGTTCAGGTCTTCTGTTTCAATATCAAAAACAAAAGTGGTACGTTCTCCACCCGCAATGGTAGGACCGGTTATACCGTCAACAGAACTTCTATTTCTTCCGTGAAACTTCCACCACTCCTCCAATTCATAATACCATTCGTCATCATCACCGACGACATAGAGGGTTTTGAGGTATTCGCCATTTTCATCCACAAGCCCGACGGCTATGTATGCTCCTTCCCCGTCATAGTTCTTCATTTGAATCATGCAGCGCACCCTTTTTTCCGTGGGTGCTTCTCCTGCTGAGAGGAACAATGCAGTTGACAGGAGGGCGCCAAGCCAATACTTCATGGGCTACTTTTCAAAAATTGAAGATCCTCTTCAATAAGCTGTTCATTTTCGATTGCAAGATCGTAAGGAGTCTCTTCAAATAATGTTAGCACTTCTGTACTCGCTCCGATTGACACAAGCCACTTCAACAATTCAATGTCCCTTGCGGTCATGCATGCTTCGTGAAGTGCAGTGAATCCATCATCGTCAATTTGATTTACATCCAGACCTAAAATAGCCGAGAATTTCAACATGTCCATGGATTGGGTTCTAGCCCCAAGATGAAACCAGGTTTCACCATCTGGCAACAACTGCTTCGCCGAAATTCCAGCAGAACGCAAGAGCGTCAACTTATCATCAAAAACATCATGGTTTTTCGAGGAGTAACCCATTGATAGGGAATGAATTAAGCTTTTAGACTTGTACCCGGCACCCTCCATATTCCAACCTGAATTCATCAATGCTTCTACGCAGCCAACCGATCCATTTTCCAGGGCATGGTGCATCGCCGTTTGTCCATTCGTGTCCCTTTGATGAAGGTCCTTGGATTCATTGATTAAGAATTTCAAAGTTTCCGGGTTATCCTTCCCTCCCTGACATAGAAGCATCAATGGAGTTGTTCCATCTTCATCACCCTGATTAAGTTTGACTCCTTTTGAGGCCAAGAACTCAAAAACGTCAGCCTGGATGGACTTTCCACGGGTACCCATAGCCGCAAAATGAGCCGCATTTTGCCCCTTTCTACTTTTGGATTCAACGGACAAACCATCCTCGAGCAGGAGATTTAAAAATCCAACATTGCCGCCCTTGCAGGCGTACAAAAAACCATTGGATCCATCGAAGTCCGCGTCGTTCATTTCCAATCCAAATTGTCCGAAATAATCAACGAGCCTCATATCCTCAAGGTGTGACGAGACAAGCAACAAAGCGTGAGCTCCGTCGTTGTTCAACTCTTGGTCTGGTTTTGCCCCTTCACGAATGATTAAGTCGTACAAATCAGGTTCCGTTTGCCCGGTTACAGCAGCGAAGTTCAATAGCGAATAACCGTGCTCATCCACGATTCCGAAATCAGCCCCCATGCTTTTTAGCTTTTCCATGAAGGCTTGATTATTCCGGTATGCTGCCCAAAAAACGTAGGTCCGAGCGTCGTGAGTTAGTTTGTTCACCGAATTACCATCGAATTCGAGCAAATAAGCGAGTATTTCGGGCGAGGCTTCCTCTATCAGCGCCCAACTCAAAGGGTCAAAGTCATACGGACCCAGTGCTGCTGGATCATCACCCAAATTTACTTGCGCAACTACATCTTGAAGTGAAGGCTGGTTTTTCCAAAACGATCGAGATGATAATTCTGTCATTTTGGTTTGCGCTGTAATCACATTCACTGTCATTGCGCACATCACGAGCACCAAAGCCTGTAACGGTCTCAGAGGACCTAGTGGTGTAAAACGTAACATTTTAATCAATTTTGAAACTTGCTGCGACGACAAACAGAGAAGGCTGTGTCTTTAATGTTCAGTTGCAAACGAATCCAAATTCACTTAAGAACATGAGCAAGTCTGGAGTGCCAACTATTCCATCTGCGTTGAGGTCAGCCAAGCAATCACTGAACTCACATGAGCCGTCATCCTGGGTGGCATCGGGCGAATAGTTCATAGCAGACTGATACGTGCAACCTTGCAGAATACAGGATTGATATTCGCAGCTACCGTCATCGAGATTGGCGCCGGCGACGTAATTGCATGCGCCACTGTATGTGCAGCCAAGAATGTCACACGAAGCATTCCAATACGGATTCATTGCCCCATTCGAAAGCATATCGCCACCAACCCAAATATC
>DCPZ01000055.1 GCA_002323795.1 Flavobacteriales bacterium UBA1531
GGACGACGCCAACATCATCGGTCATGCGCACAACCATTTTTTCCCCTGGATTTGTCAAGGCGCATCCTAATGAGTCAAAGCCAACGTTTAGATTTGCCACAGTCGCTGGCGCCCAGACGGTTACTTCTCGATTCATAAGGATGGAATTGATGATTGCTCCAATAAAGATTGCCCAATCCAATGAACATCTGCGAGGACTCCGCTTGCGGTGAGTTCAGCGCCAGCTCCAGCCCCTTGAATTATAAGAGGCCTAACCGCATATCGATCAGATACAATCGCAATGGCATTGTCTGTTCCTTCCAGCCCATAAAAAGGATGATCCTTCGATAATGCGCGAAGAGAACAATCACAGGATCCTTCTCTGTTCCACGACGCTAAAAAACGCAGTCGTTTCCCTTCTAAAGTGGCCTGAGCATGAGCCTCTTGAACGGCCTCACCCCAGCGCTTTAATTCACTCAAGAATGCTGTTAAATCAACTTCCATTGATTTTGCTTCCATGAATGCTTTTACTGCAACATCTTCGAGTTCAACAGTCGCCCCACAGGACCGAGCAAGAATTAAGATCTTGCGCGCTACATCCATTCCTGAGAGATCCAAACGGGCATCGGGTTCAGCATATCCCAAACGAATGGCCTCAAGAACAGCAGAGGCGAAGCTAAGTCCATCGTCCATCTGGCTGAATATAAAATTCAGAGATCCACTTAATACACCTTGAATTGAATGAATCTGGTCTCCTGTGGCTTGCATACTTCGCAAGGTGCTCAGTACAGGCAAAGCTGCTCCAACGTTGGTTTCATTCCGAAACATCGCTTTGCGCGGCTGTTGGACAGATTGAATGAGTTTCCAGGCTTCCATTGAGCCAGTTGCGGCAATTTTATTGGAACAGACCACTGAAATTCCGGAAGAAAGCGACCTCTGCGTAATTGAAGCGACTTCAGCAGAAGCCGTGTTGTCCACCCAAATTTTATGTTCAAATGGTGCCAATCGGAAGTGCTCAAACACTTCATCAATCGATTCGAATGTCGTTCCACTGGACAATGCTGTCTGCCAATCGGAAATACCATCATCAAGTACAGCATAACGACGGCTATTGCAAATTCCAGCTAGTGTGTAGTCAATTTGATTTTCTTCGTAAAATGATTGTCTCATTCGAAGGATCTGTGCTATAAATGCGGAACCCACTTGCCCTGTTCCTGCGCAAAATACGTGAACCTTCTTCACCGATTTTGACTCAAAAAAGGCTGCATGCAACGCTCGAAGTGCTTCTGCCGCATTGTCGGTTTGTACCACTATTGAAATGTTGCGCTCCGTGCTCCCTTGGGCAATCGCTCGCACATTCACATTGGCCATGGCCAATGCCTGAAATGCCTTACCACTCACTCCAGGCGTGCTCACCATTCCGCCTCCAACAATTGCTACAATGCTCAAGCCTGAGTCAATGCGGATGGGTCCCAATCGCTTCAGCAGGATGTCTGCCTCCAATCCTTGATTCAGTGCCAATCGCGCCGCCTCCAGATCTGCATTGGAAACCCCCAAGGTCAGGCTATTCTCTGATGAGCTCTGGGTAATCAGTACCGCGTTGACTTTATACTCGGCAAGAAGTGAAAATACCCGCGACGAAAACCCTGGTTTCCCAATCGATTGACCACCTTCTAAGGTGATCAAACTTATGTCATTGACAGTCGACAAGCCACGCACCAGAGCCTTGTTTTGAGGTTCATTCACCACACGAGTTCCCGGAGCTTCCGACTGAAAAGTACTCCTCACCAGCAATGGAATGCCCGAATCTCGCAATGGCTGTATTGTCGGATGATAAATTACTTTGGCACCAAAATGACACAATTCCATTGCCTCTTCATAGCTCATCTCAGGAATGATCTGAGCATGCTCAACAATCCTAGGGTCCGCAGTAAGCATTCCCGGCACATCTGTTGACTTCTCCATGCATTTCGCTTCAACAGCACTGGCAATTAAAGAAGCAGTGTAGTCACTGCCTCCGCGTCCCAAGGTCGTTGTATAACCTTCAACACATTTACCGATAAAACCCTCCGTAATTAAAATTTCAAAATTCAAATCAGATGTAACACCTTCAAGAATCGATTGTCCTGTTTCTTCGCGGGACACTTCGGCAGCCCCATAATTCTGATCGGTTTGAATCCAATCACGAGCGTCAACACGACGGACTCGAAGTCCATTTGCTTTGAGCCAAGCAGAAACAAGAGGAACCGCCATGCGTTCTCCGTAAGAAACCAGTTGATCCATGCTCTTCGCACTGAGTTCTCCGATTAAAAATAGGCCGTCACACAAAGCTTTCAACTCGTTTAACCGGTTCTGCAATTCATCTGGCAGCAGTTCAATCGATTGCAGTGGACTGTTCAAGTTGTCATCAACTTGAGCAATTCCAAGCTCTCGTGCAACATGCAGATGACGTTCCTCAAGGGCTGCAATTGATGGACGAAAAGATTCGTCCCCGCGACTCGCACGAAGTCCAATGTTAATCAAATCATTCGTCACTCCACCCATTGCTGAGCAGACCACAACCCTCCTCTGACCTCTTCGAGCCAAAAGCACATTGGCCACTTTTCTCAATTCATCAGCCGAAGCAAGCGAAGAACCTCCAAATTTTAAAACCTCTATATCCATTGCAATTGAAGCATTTTGGCATTCAAACTGAACATTGCAGTCACCCAGACGCTACAATTACGAGCAATCGCAATCACAGGTTGCAGAATTATGAATATAAAACTCAGGCTTCCGGTTCAAATTTTGAAATCACCTCTTGGCTCACTCCTGTGTTTGAAAAACCGCCATCGTGAAAGAGGTTTTGCATCGTCACAAAACGCGACAAATCGCTAAACAAGGAAACACAGTAATCAGCGCAAGCGAGTCCATCCGCGTTGCCAAGTGGACTCATGGATTCGCTGTATGCGATAAATTCGTCGAATCCTTTGACTCCACTACCAGCTGTGGTCACCGTGGGGCTCTGACTGACGGTGTTGACTCTCACTTTCTTCTCCACACCGTAGTGATATCCGAAACTTCGTGTGATGCTTTCCAATAAGCTCTTTGCATCCGCCATGTCCCCGTAATCAGGGAAGATTCGCTGTGCTGCGATGTAAGTTAAAGCAACCACACTGCCCCAGTCATTCAATGCATCCATTTTCTTCGCCACCGCCAACGTCTTGTGCAAACTGATTGCACTCACATCTAGCGTCGTCTGAAGCCAATTGTAATTGACATCCGTATAATGCCTCCCTTTTCGCACATTCGGGCTCATGCCAATGGAATGAAGAACAAAATCAATCTTTCCACCAAAATGCTTCATTGTTCCTTCGAACAATGCCGTCAAGTCCTCCACACTCGTAGCATCAGCTGGTATGACTGGAGCATCACCGACCAATTTTGACAAATGATTGATTTCACCCATTCGCATGGCAACGGGCGCATTGGTTAACACCAATTCAGCTCCCTGCGCATGCGCTTGCAGCGCCGTTTTCCAAGCAATGGATTGATCATTCAACGCACCGAATATGATGCCTTTCTTTCCTTTCAATAAATCGTTCGCCATGTCGTGAATTTTGTACGACGCAAACCTAATTCAGATTTGTGAAAGGCGCACGATTTCAAGACATTAAGGTTCAGGGAAAATCTTACCTGGGTTTAATGTACCCTTCGGATCAAAAAGCTTCTTGATATCGCGCTGCAATTGAAGCGCCCGTTTTGAAAAGGCAAGATCCATGAATGGTTTCTGCACCAAGCCGATGCCATGTTCACCGCTGATTGTACCGCCTAGCCTAACAACCTCCTTGAATATTAAACGAATGGCCGCTGGCAATTCTCGCTCCCAGCGCTCATCGGAATTGTCCTGCTTCAAAATATTGACATGTAAATTTCCATCCCCTGCATGCCCGTAACAAACGCTTTCGAATCCAAAATCTGCTCCAATTGCCTTCACCGCTCGAAGCAGCTCCGGTAACGTCCCTCGAGGCACGACGGTGTCCTCTTCCTTGTATGTACTCTTTGCTTTGACTGCCTCTCCAACGGAGCGCCGTAACTTCCACAGCTTATTTTTCGTTGCTTCATCATCTGCGAACAAAGGTTCTCCTCCACCAAAAGCCTCAATGGCAGGCAAAATTCTTTCAACCTGAGGCATCAAATCATCAAAACGAAAAGCGTCGACTTCAATCAAAAGATGGGCAGATGTCTCTGACTCCAATTCGAGGCTGTAATCTCCGGTGAACAATTGAGCAAGTTCTATGGCTGATCGTTCCATGAATTCAAGTGCGGATGGTTGAGCACCCCGCTTAAAAATCTCAGCAACCGCTCGACAAGCATTTTCGGTTTGAGTAAAAGGCACTAGCATCAATGCATTGTGCGATGGCCAAGGAAGCAATTTTAAGGTCGCTTCCGTCACAATTCCCAACGTGCCCTCACTCCCTACGATCAAGGAAGTAAGGTTGTAACCCGTGCTATTTTTCAGCGTGTTCGCACCCGTTTCAATCACGGAGCCATCGGACAGCACCACCTCCAAGTTCAAAACCCAATCCTTCGTTACTCCGTATTTGACTGCGCGAGGGCCTCCGCTATTTTCCGCGATGTTGCCACCTATTGTGCAAGTTCCTCTTGAAGCCGGGTCAACAGCATAAAAAAGTCCTTTCGATTGGACTTCTTCTTGTAATTCTTGAATGATGACCCCGGGCTGCACACGCACTTGATGATTCATTTCATCAACCGATAAAATTCGGTTCATCTTTCGCGTTGATAGTGCAATTCCGCCGCGCACAGAAAGCGCACCACCACTAAGACCTGTTAGAGCTCCAGCAGGTGTAACCGGCACACCGTGTTCATTGGCCCAACTCATGATTTGACTCACAACCGCTGTGCTGTCCGGCTCAGCCACGACCTGCGGCGGATAATGCAAATCCTCTGTGTGATCAGAGGCTGCTACACGCAAACTTTCGGCATCCAATTTCACGGAACACAAGCTGCGAAACTTCTCTTCGAATGATTTTATCCACAAATCGTTCATGCCATCAAACATAACTCAACCCGATCAGATGACTGCGGGGGAAATGCAACTTCCTATCTTTTCGCTTTCCAAATCCGCGAAAGATGAACTTACACCGCATTCGATCAACCTTTAACCAAACCTTTTGCCTTCTGGTCTTTGCAATTGGAGCAAGCAATGCCGCAATGATTGCACAAGACTTTCCCTTTCAATTGCTTTCCAACGACCTCATTTGGTACAGCGGCGAGTTCAGAAGCGAGTACGTTTCTGGGGTACGATCCATGAATGACGGCAAGCACTACACGAGCCTCGAGCAATCAGACATGGGAAGCTCAATCGTAAAGTACGCTTATTCCTCTGGCGCAGCCGTAGATACGATCGCTACGAGCATGAGTGTCTTTTCTGACGCCAGCCAGGGATTCAATGGCTATGAATTTTCAGCAGATGAATCGAATTTGCTTCTAACCACAGAAACCGAGGGCATCTACCGGCATTCATTCTATGCCAATTATTACACGCATGATTTGGAGTCGAGCACTACGCGACCGCTTTCTGATTTTGAATTGGGCAAACAGCGCTTGGCTTCTTTCTCTCCAGATGCCAAGCAAGTGGCTTTCGTTCGAGACAACAATGTTTTTATTGTTGACTTGGAATCTGAAGTGGAGTCCCAAGTGACGACCGACGGAGAACGCAATAAAATAATCAATGGTGCAACCGACTGGGTTTATGAAGAGGAATTTGGCAAGGACAACGGCATCTTTTGGTCACCTGACGGTAAGTTTCTTGCCTTTTATCGCTTTGACGAGTCCGCTGTGAAAGAGTTCTCCATGCCCATCTATGGCCAACTTTATCCTGAACCATACACTTTTAAGTATCCCAAAGCGGGAGAGGATAACGCCAAAGTGAATGTATTCGTCTACAACACCGCTACGGGCAAAACACTTTCGGTCCTCAACTCTAAGACCGAATACATACCGCGTGTAAAGTGGGGTGTAAACAACGAACAATTGGTTTTGATGACCATGAATCGGCATCAAAGCGAAATGACGATACTCATTGGAAATTGCAATGCCGCTGGAGCCGCCGGAGTGATGATGAAAGAAGTGTGGTCAGAATCCTGCAATACTTACATCGACATCACCGATGACATTCGATTTGTAAATGGTGGCAAGGCTTTTGTCATGACGAGTGAGCGTGACGGTTACAATCACCTGTACAAGTTCAGTGCAGATGGCAAGTCAAAAGATCTGCAACTGACCACTGGTCAGTGGGATGTGCTGGAGGTCCAAGGCTATGATGCCAAGCGAAAGGAAGTTTACTTTTCGTGCTCGCAAAAAGGCGCCACCCAGACCCACCTCGCCAGAGTCAATCTCAAAGGAAAAATGACGCTACTGCATCAAGATGCCGGAACACACAGCGCTCGATTCTCCGATTCCTTTGACTATTACATTCACACGTATCACGACGCCAACACGCCTCCAACATACACGCTCCGAAGTCGCTCCGGGTCAGTTGTGCGCGAATTGAAAAACAACCAACCGCTGAAAGAAAAAGTTGCGGCCTACAACATGCAGCCCAAAACATTTTTCTCATTCACGAATGATGCTGGAGTTGATTTGAATTGTTGGATGATCAAGCCCCCTGGTTTTGATCCCAACAACACCTACCCCGTTTATGTCGCTATTTACGGAGGTCCCGGTGTCAATACCGTAGAAGATAGCTGGGGAGGTGCGAATTATTATTGGCATCAGCTGCTTGCTCAGCGCGGTTATATCGTCGCAAGTTGTGACCCACGAGGCACACCCAAACGAGGGCGCAAGTTCGAACACAGCACCTACAAAGAGCTAGGCAAGCTGGAAACTGAGGATTTCATCGATTTCGGTGAGCACTTGGGTAACTTGGAATACGTGGATGACAAACGCATTGGAATCCAAGGCTGGTCATACGGTGGATTCATGACTCTGCTCAGCATGACCAAAGGAGCTGATGTATTCAGTGCTGGAATATCAATTGCTCCTGTCACGAATTGGCGCTACTACGACAGCATCTATACCGAAAGATTCATGCAAACACCTGAGGAAAACGCAGGTGGATATGACAACAATAGTCCCGTCAATCACGCTGACAAACTGAAAAACCCACTTTTGTTGGTGCATGGTTCTGCCGATGACAATGTTCATTACCAAAATTCCATGGAAATGGTCAATTCATTGGTGGAAGCGGGCAAAGATTTTGACTTTTTTGTCTACCCAGACCGAAATCACGGAATTTACGGAGGCAACACTCGATTGCATCTTTATAACATGATGCTCGACTTTGTCGACGAAAATTTTTAATTACTTACATTGGACTTTGGGGCATGAAACTTCCAACCCTAGAACATAACTAACATGACTGACTCAAACATTCCGGCCAGCGGCCATCCGAAAGGACTCTACACCCTATTCTTCTCAGAAATGTGGGAGAGATTTTGCTATTACGGCATGCGCGTACTTTTGACTCTTTTCTTGGTAAAATCACTTTTGAAGGGAGACTCTGAGGCCAGTCTCATCTATGGAGCGTACACTGCACTGATTTATGCAGCGCCTGTTCTTGGTGGCCGAATGGCCGACCAATTTCTTGGATATCGCTACGCCATTTTACTTGGAGCGGTTTTGATGGCCATTGGTGAATTCCTCATTCTCGGTGGGACAGAGTCCTTCATGCTCTATGGCATGGGCGCTTTGATTGTTGGGAATGGATTTTTCAAGGCCAACATCTCAACCATTGTAGGAAAACTTTATTCTGACAATGATCCCCGCAGGGACTCAGGTTTCACCATTTTCTACATTGGGATTAACATTGGAGCCTTGTTGGCAACCACGGTGGTTGCCTTTGTTGGAGAAACATACGGATTCGAATATGGATTCGGACTCGCTGGCGCTGGTATGCTCGCTGGGCTTTCGATTTTCTGGTTGGGACGAGACAACTATTCGGCTGCGCCAGGTTTGGATATTACTGAAGCTGGTATGAAACAAGTCGGACCATTAAAAGTGTACCAATTGATTTCTCTCGGTTCACTTGCTCTGATTCCACTCTGCTATTTTTTGATCAGCCAAAATGAATTTATGACTTACCTCCTAACCGGACTATTTGTCCTTGTTGCGGCATCATTGATTCGAGCAGGCATAAAAGAAGGTCCCATGTGGCGGGATCGTATGATTGCCTTGGTCATTTTTATGCTGATTAACGTAGTCTTTTGGGCGTGCTTCGAGCAAGCCGGAACATCTTTGACCCTTTTCGCAGATCGAAATGTGAGCCGCGATATATTAGGCTGGACGATGCCTGCATCAATGACCCAATTCTTCAATCCAGCATTCATCATCATATTCGGATCAATCTTTTCTGTGATGTGGGTAAAACTTGACGCAATTGGCAAAAACCCGAGTATCCCGATGAAGTTTGCCCTCGGCATTCTTCAACTCGGGGCAGGGTTCCTCATCACATTGGTTGGATTGCAGTTCGCTGATGAACAAGCAATGGTTCCTTTGCTCACACTGGTATTCTTATACCTGTTGCATACAACCGGTGAGCTATTCCTCTCGCCCATTGGCTTATCCATGGTCACCAAACTGGCTCCAAAAAATATAGCTGGAACAGCCATGGGAGGCTGGTTCCTAAGTTTTGCCATTGCGAATTACGCGGGTGGCATCATTGCTTCACTTACAGGGGGGCATGGTGATACTGGTGAGACCTTGACGGCTTCTGCAGGATTAGCGAAATACACAGATGTGTTTTCGACCATTGGTATGGTACTTGTCGCCTTTGCTGTACTCATTGCAGTTTTGAATAAACCACTCAATAAATTGATGCACGGCGTGAAATAAGCAGTTGCGATGATAGCAACGACATTCGAATATCATAACCTTTTTGAAAAGCGCCGTTTGGCGCTTTTCTTTTGCGATATTGCATAAAATTTCGCTCATGTTACCTTTTTCAAAATTCACTGGAATTTTCCTCCTACTCGTTACTTTGTCACAACCAACTTATGCCCAGGAGGCAAAGGTCAATTGGATGAGCCTTGAAGAAGCCATTGCAGCTCAGCAAGATGAGCCTCGGAAAATTGTCATGGATGTATACACTCAGTGGTGCGGTCCTTGCAAAATGATGATGTCTCGAACGTTTACCAACCAACAGGTCATAGACTACATCAATGGCAATTATTATGCTGTGAAATTCGACGCTGAATCAGCAAACCCCGTTCAATTCAAAGGAAAAACATTTTCAAATCCAGGGTGGAAACAAAACGTTCGTGGACGCAACAGCACACATGAGCTATCACGAGCATTGGGCGTAAATGCTTATCCAACACTCGTTTACATGGATGAGAATGCGGATATCATTGCCCCCATTTCAGGATACAAAACCCCTCCCCAATTGGAAATGTACCTGAAGTTCTTCGTCGACAAATACAATGGAGATGTAGCGCAGGAAGAATGGGAAGAATACCGCGATAACTTTCAGCCGACCTTCCGGTAAATCCGAATAAGTTAACATTTCTAACGTCAGCTAACCTCACTTGAAAGGATTGCCGTCATCGAAGTTCATTCTTGTATATTTGCAGGAGTTTCGGATGAACTAGTCGTTCTGATTCCTGCGTTTGAAACAACAACAAAACCCTGCCTTTGCAATGAGTGAAACTGCACGCATCATTCTCGACGGAATTGAATATGAACTTCCAATCACCGAAGGAAGTGAGAAGGAAAAAGCCATTGACATCTCAAAACTCAGAGCGCAGTCCGGCTACATCACGCTGGACTATGGGTTCAAAAACACGGGTTCTACCAAGAGTGCCATCACATACCTTGATGGTGAAAATGGTATTTTAAGGTACCGTGGTTACTCCATTGAAGAATTGGCTGAAAAGGCCTCATTTTTGGAAGTTGCCTATCTCTTGATATACGGGGAGCTGCCGAATAAGACTCAACTCAACTCTTTTACAACCAGCATTACACATCATACGCTGTTGCACGAAAACATGAAACGCTTTTTTGAAGCGTTCCCTGCAGGTGCTCACCCAATGGCAATGCTCGGCTCAATGATCTCGAGTTTAAGCACGTTCTACCCAGAATCTCAAAATCCAGATCGATCGGTAGTCGACATCGAAAAAACCATCCATCGCCTGATCGCTAAGTTGCCAACGCTCGCTGCTCAAGCTTACAAGCATAACACAGGACATCCCACCGTTTATCCTTCAAACGATTTGGGATACTGCGGCAACTTTTTAAAGATGATGTTTGGGTTGCCCACAACACCTTACGAGGTTGATCCAATTGTCGAGCAAGCAATCAATAAATTGCTGATTTTGCATGCAGATCATGAACAGAACTGTTCCACTGCTACAGTGCGCGTTGTCAGTTCTTCGCAAGCAAATCTATACAGTTCAGTCTCTGCAGGCATCGCTGCCTTGTGGGGTCCCCTTCACGGAGGTGCGAATCAGGCAGTCATCGAGATGCTCGAATCCATCAAAGAAGATGGTGGTGACCTGGACAAGTGGATCAACAAAGCAAAAGACCGGAACGACTCATTCAGATTGATGGGTTTCGGACACAGGGTTTACAAGAATTTTGATCCTCGTGCCAAAATCATCAAGAAGGCTGCTGATGAAGTGCTTGGTCAGTTAGGAATTGAAGATCCTGTGCTCGAAATAGCCAAAAAGTTAGAGCAGGTCGCGCTCAATGACGAATATTTCGTCTCGCGCGGTTTGTATCCGAATGTAGACTTTTATTCAGGTATCATTTACCGAGCATTGAATATTCCAAAGGATATGTTTACGGTCATGTTCGCACTTGGACGCTTGCCAGGATGGATCGCGCAATGGAAAGAAATGGTGGAAAACGGCGAGCCTATTGGAAGACCAAGACAGGTTTACACAGGAGCAAACCATCGAGAATTTGTCGACCTCAATTCACGCGATTAAACCATAATTGAATGACCAATTCCGGAAAAGTCGTATTCGAAACGTCAGAAGGAGTCGGAACTATTTCGTTTGAACACCCTGCAGGTAATTCCCTGCCAGCAGAACTCTTGTCTGAGATCGCAAATTGCATCGATAGCGCGGGAAAAGCAGCGGATTGTTCAGTGATCATTCTCAAATCAGGCGGAAGTAGAGCTTTCTGCGCTGGAGCGAGCTTTGATGAGTTGATCGCAATTGAGAATAAAGAACATGGACTCGTCTTTTTCAGTGGCTTTAGCAAGGTAATCCTTGCGATTCGTCGCTGCCCAAAGTTTGTCATTTGCCGCGTTCAAGGAAAAGCGGTTGGAGGTGGAGTTGGAATCGCTGCTGCAGCTGACTACACAATTGGAACAACAAATTCAGCAGTTAAACTTTCCGAACTAGCAATTGGCATAGGGCCGTTTGTGGTAGGGCCAGCAGTAGAAAGAAAAGTCGGCCTCGGAGCTTTCCAAACCATGGCCATTGATGCCACCAAATGGTTCTCTGCGGAATGGGCTGAAAAGCACGGGTTGTTTTCCAGCTTGCACGAAACAGAAGAAGAATTAGATGCCGACGTGCATCGACTCGCGACACAACTAGCAAAGAGCAGTCCGGCAGCGATGTCGGAACTCAAAAAAATCGCGTGGGCAGGAACGGAACACTGGCAAAAGTTACTTCCAGAACGAGCGGCAATCTCAGGAGAGCTTGTTCTCAGCGAATTCACTCGCCAAGCTATACAAGCATTCAAGGCCAAATAGCATTGCGAGCAGAGTTCGGCTCCATCCAATTTCTTTATTGGCAGTTTATGAGCGCCATAAAAAAGGCCCGCACAAGCGGGCCTTTTAACGACTGTATACCATTCAGGTTTAACGAATTTGAATCCGTTCTATGGCACGGCGACCATTGGATACTGCGATCAAACTATACGTCCCAGTGGCCAAGTCTGAAACGTTCAATTGAATGCGACCATTCACTGACGTATGCTCGTTATCACTAATCAGACGACCTGTTCCATCAAACAACTGAATCTGTGCTTTGCCGATGAGG
>DCPZ01000076.1 GCA_002323795.1 Flavobacteriales bacterium UBA1531
GTATCGTCATTCGTGTGGATAATGGAGATAGTCAGCCATCGAATGACAACAAGTTCATTCAATTTCAAAACAACAAAGGACAAATCGTTGGTGAAATCAAGGGGGAGTCTGGCAATGAATGGGAGGAGGACGATCAGAAAGCACTCGACCGAGCCGAAAAGGCTACAAATATGGCAATCGCGAAAGCGGAGGTGCTTTGGGCGCTTGGTGAAGCCACGCTTGCCACATTCGAGGCTATAGACGCGGGTGTAGACGTACTGGTTCATGTTATACCAGATTCTTGGATGGTTTTTTGGCCAAGCTTCGACTGGGCGGATGTTGCCCCCGCTGGTGTGGAGGCCGCTGTCAAAGGGAGGCAAGCAGGGAAGGCAATACGGGGTGCGGCAGTTGCGGCTGCGCATTCTATCAAGTCGAGTGTAATATTCAATAACCAATTAGGCGTTTTCATCGATGATACAGGTGACCATGGGGGTGTGTCGTATGCATCTGGCAATAAAGATTATGCCGAGTGGATTCCGCGCAAATACATTAAAGAGATTATTGAGCCCGGACAAATCGTGGGCGTTCAAAATGGAGAGGTAACCCTCGTTACCGATGGCGCGGATCACCTCATGGTGGTGTCGACTGCGCCCATCGTTTTGGGGGCAACTCCGCCGGATGACCAAGAGTACAGGCACGAGAAAGTCGCCTTCCTGGGTCAAGTTCCAGTCATGGTCCTGGGTCAGGTGGAATCTGGAGATTACATATTCCCAAGTGGAGACAACGATGGCTATGGGGTTGCAGTTCATCCTTCAGACTTGAACCTCTCCATGGCCGACCAAATCGTCGGTGTGGCGTGGGAATCAGGCCTAAATGAATTCATGAACAAGGTAAATGTTGCTGTTGGATTAAACCACACGGGCAATGCCGTAAAGTTTGCTCAGCTTTCGGACAAACTCGAAGTGTTGCAAGGAAACTTTGAGGGATTGGTTGCGCTGTCTCGTCAAGGCACCCAAGAGCCAATCGCTGAGGCTGTGCGAATGGAAAAGCCCCATAAAGTAGGCACTTGGATATCACGACTCTTTAAGCCTCAGGGCAAGCAAGGTGGTTCCGGTTCAAATTCCCCAGCAAAATTGGGAATCGTACGAAATGACGCGAATCTTGAGCAACAATCAAAAGAGATTGAAGTGGTGCCGGATCCCTTCAATTCAATTGAAGGGATGTCAGATGGTGAGATTTTCGAGGCATACGAAAATACGCTGGCAGGTAATGTGCCGACTGTTTGGAGAGAGGGTGCGTCAGGAAAAGACTTGAACAGAATAGTCAAGGTCGTTGTCCAAGGAGAGATTGAAAAAGGAAAACAACAAGCGGTGGAGATGTCTGATAGGCTTCAAGAGGAAGCCCGAAGGAATCTAAGGGAGGTCGTAATTCCTCAAATAAAAAAAGGAATGTCTTTAGATGACATAAACCGACAAGTGAATGCCATTCTTGCTCAGCATGGTCACGATTTGGACGCCTTGAATCAAACCTATAAGCAGGTTGTAGGTCAAGTTTTGACGACAGAATTCAGTGAAGACAATATCGTAGAGGCGCTTCGATCAGAAGCCATATTTGATGAAGGTGGAGTATTTGGAAGTGTGAAACCGGGGACACTGGCGGAAAAAAGATTGGCCGGACAAGTGCAAATGAAAATTTTCGAAATGATGCGAAATCATTTCCCGGAAGTTGCCCAGCACATGTCGATGCCTGATGTGAAAAATGACACCCCCGTAGCAACTGAGAGCAAATCGCAGAAGCGGGCTACGCGAAGGGTGAGTGAAAGACAAAGTCAGGACGGAAAGACGAATGCGGGGAAACTCCAGCGCAAATAATTAACCCGCTTAATTGAAGAATCATGAAGCGCTTGACCTTTACCGCGAAATTGAGCTTTCTTGCGATATGCTTATCTGCTTGGAGCTTTAGCCATGGCAGCACCATCTTCACAATCCACGCGAAGGGGGGCATTTCGAACAGTGATATGGAATGGGTGGCTCAGCCCTTGGGTTCGCCATCAATGGAATTGACCACACCAATTCACCCAAACTACGCGCCCCCTTGCCCGGAAGGGGTCTTGGACGTAGACAACGATGGCATTTGCGATGATGCGGACTTGTGCATTGATGATACGGCCTGCAACTACGATGGCAGTTTAACAACGAACGCGCCATGCGATTACGAAGAATGTGCGGGCTGCATGAGCCAACTGGCGTGTAATTTCGATTCGGACGCGACGCTGGACGACGGTTCTTGCGTTTTTGCCAATGACGTTTGCTCCTACTGCAGTTGGGACACGTTGGATGCTTCTAGCGTCAACGGTCAAAACCCACAGGACGGCAGCGGCACCTTGATTGGCAACAATGCCGATGGCGATACCATTTGTGATTTTGTGAGGCCAGTGGCCCTTACGCCTGTCACGCTGGACAACTGTTTTGATACAGATATGTGCAACTATGCGGATCCAGATAATGGAAGTTGCACGTTGCACACAGAGTACTACTACGATGCGGATGAGGACAGTTTGGGTGAATACTCCCTGGGCTTCTTTTGTGGCACCGATGTGCCCACGGAGACGCCTTATACAGATTACCGCCTTCCAGGTGAATGGGATGA
>DCPZ01000102.1:0-10443 GCA_002323795.1 Flavobacteriales bacterium UBA1531
AGCCTTGCCATGTGGAGTTTGTTTTCTCTCCTCCGCAGGGCAATCGACCGTCGATGGGCCAGGGATACTGTGTTGATTCTGATCACGTCCTTGTGGTTCATTTATAGCCGTAAAATCATGCCAGATGTCTTCAGCTGCAGCCTGGTCATCATTGGCACACACCTCCTCGTGATTAGTTGGGGAACGAAAAATCGCACTCGAAAAGTCCTAGGGTCTTTGCTCGCATCTTGCGCCATCATTCTGGGTTTGCTGTCCAAATTGCCCGCTGGAATCCTCCTCTTAGGCATGCTTCCATTTCTGCCCAAGTTGCTGCCCAATCCACGCTACCTCTGGACGTTTGCCTGGTTCATTCCTGGTGTAGTCTTGGTGACGTACTGGTACTACTTCTGGGTCCCCCATCTCGTAACAGACTACGGTTTTTGGCATTTTTTCATGGGCAAATCCATCGGAATCGGAGCCCAGGAACTCGCCACCCATTGGCAAATTGCTGCCATGCACATCATTGACCATGCCCTAAAGTTCATCGGATTTGGATGTTTCTTGGCCGGGTTGGTGTTGCTTTTTCGAACGGGGCAACGGCGTGTACTCTTGGCCCTGCTTTGTGCCTTTTTTGGCCTCGCCATTGTTGCCATAAAAGCCGGTGACACTTTCGTTCGGCACGATTACTACATTTTGCCTTTTGTTCCATTTATGGCCATTGCAGCAGCATTTACAATTCAAAAAATCCCCATGCGCCGCTGGCGTGTGGCCGCATTGGCACTGGTCATGCTGGAGGGACTTGCCAACCAAGCCCATGATTTTTTTCCGTCCTCCGATCAACGCGCAATTCTGAGTCTCGAATCGGCCCTGGATGAGGTCTCGCGTCCCGAAGACTTGATCGTGATTAACTGCGGTCCGTCACCCACACCCATGTATTTTGCGCATCGAAAAGGCTGGGTGCTCAGCGGGGTTGAAATTGAATCATCCCGACGGGAACTCATCCTAAAAGGGGCCACGCATATCGTTTGGCTCCAGCAATTATGGAAATCTGGACCTCTACCAGAGGGACGAGTCCAATCATCTGCGGATTCGCCTTGGTCCATTGAATCACTCATTCCGTCCGCCCAAGATTAAATTCCAAGGTGCCCCGTCTTCACTCGTGAATGACGGGGGACCCGCGGACACTTTGCTTTTCAATCTTTGAATGGATTCAAGGAATCCCGTGTCTATTCGTTTCAGACTAATTTTGTACCATGCGGAATTCCTCCTCCCTCTTGTTTCTTTTTGCGCTGCTCATTACCCGTTCGACGTTTGCCCAAACCTTGGATGACTTGGAATTTGGAACGCCCGAAAGCCTTGATATAGCCACATGGAATATCGAATGGTTTCCAAAAAATGGAACCGCAACCATCGACCGCGTCAAAGCCATTGTTCAAAACTTGGAAATCGATCTTTGGGCCATCCAAGAAATCGACGATACAACGGTGTTCAAAGGCATGATTGAAGATCTGGAAAGCTACGACTACATCCTTATGGATGGGTGGTTTGGCGGACTCGTATACGTTTATAATTCCAGTGAAATTGAAGTGCTTGATGCATTTGAAATTTACACCGAATCCCCTTTTTGGAGTCCATTGCCTCGCTCCCCCCTAATCCTTCACTTCGCGTTCAACGGTGAGCCATTCTATGCCATCAACAACCACTTCAAATGCTGTGGCAACGGCACCATCAACTGGTCGGACGACGGCGATGAAGAGATGCGCCGACGCGAAGCCTGCGTGTTGATCAATGAATACATCCAAAACGAACTCCCGGATGACCGAGTCATCATTCTCGGCGACTTGAATGACCTGATCGAAGAAGGGCCCGCCAACAATGTGTTTGAGCCATTCCTTGAATTGCCTGAGGATTATCTTTTTGCAGACATGCCTATTGCGCAAGGCCCAAGCTCAGGCTGGTCTTTCCCTGGATGGCCATCGCACCTAGATCATTTACTCATCTCCGATGAACTTTTTACTGACTTCAATGCTCCCAGCACACAAGTGGCCTGCCTCGACATCGCTGCCCACATGTCCGGGGGATGGTCAGAGTACGATTACAACGTCAGTGATCATCGTCCCGTTGCCATGCATCTCATGGTCACACCTCTGACGATTTCATCGGCACCAAACTCAACCGAGATCGCTGAATTGCTCCACATCTCGGACCTCATGGGACGCATCTGCAAATACGCTCCCAACAAAGCCTTGCTCTATCACTTTAGCGATGGTTCGGTTCGAAAACACATCAGCTGGAGTAACAAAGCTCCATATTGAGTGCAGAGCTCGAGTGCCATGATAATAGGCGCAGTGTGCAATGCTTTTTTATTCCGCCTCAACCGTCGCTTTGGACTTGCGGTAAAGGAAGGAATTGAAGATGTTGCGTCGCGCAAATCGTTGCACCTTATCTGCGTTTACGAGCTTGGTGAACAACGCCTTATTGACCCCGAAATACTCATAGGTCGATCCGTCTGTAAACTTCAATTCCAGCAGCAAGCTCTTGTGCTGCATGTCATCGATGAAGGCATTCTCAATGGTATCTGTGTATTCCGCGAGGCCCTTGGCAATGGTTGCTGGAGCAATGCTGATAAGAAACGCGTACCCGTCGGTGATTTGGCGTGTCATCTCCTCTGCCTCTTGCGCCTTGGCTTCGTCCAAAACATGTTTGTCCGGATGCCATTCCTTCACCAGCTTTCGGTAGGTCTTTTTGAGTTCGCTCAGCTCGATCTCTCCCTCCACTTCAAACAACTTCTTATACGCATTGATCCGCTTCATTCTGATCGCTTTTATGGGTCCTTTGGATTTTCCCTGTCTTGATGCGCGCTATTCGATCATGGGAACGAACGATTCTTCGACATCCCTTCAAACGCGGACGCGAAAGTAGCACCATTCTTTTGGAACTTGATCAAAAAAAAGAGTCTACACCCGAACGGGTGCGGACTCTTTTCATGCCTCAAGCTTCTTCAGAGGGTGAGTTCGAGTGCCTCGCACGTATTGGCCTGGAAATTGACAATGCCACTCCACACGACAAATCCCGCGTCATCGATGACCTCGTATTCTGCCGCGTAAGAAGTAACTAGGCCTAGGTCTTTCGTAGCGGTGATGGATGCGGCCTGACCACAATCAGGAGCCCCGTTCCAAAACATGGATACCGCCTGCGAACCAACCAACTGTCCGTCCACATAAAAAGAATATGCAGTCGCGAACTGTCCCTTTTCAATTGCTACCTCCTCACCATACCAAAAGACAACTTTGCCTTCAAACGTACACGAACCATCATTGGTATCTGCATCGGAGTTCCAATTAACTGCATTTTGGTCCGTACACCCCTCCGTCTTGCACCCTGCGAGTAGTAACACAGACGCACAAATTGAGTAGAAAAACAAGTTCTTCATCGTTTCTCTTTTGAGTTGATATTAACACTGCAAGGAAACACCTTAACAAACTAAAATGGAACATCTTCAAAGGAGAGGCCGCTCGCACGATCAAACAACTCCAGCATCATCTCTTCGGCCTTCTTATCCGGCGGTCCTCCTTCTACGCGTTTGAAACCATAAGGCTCGGTGGGGCCGCGCTCGAGCAAATCAAAGCGAAATATGTAATCATCTGCATTTTCAGCGCGCCCAGAGAATGTACCGAAGCGAAGATCATTCAATTGCAATGCACCATCGCTTCTGCGCACCGCATTGAGGTATCCAGCACTGAACCATCGAAGAACGGCAATGGTCTCATCTGAGTCCATGTTATAGAGCAGTTCATACCCTTTGCTGACCGGCTGAAAATGCACTGGGATTTCATCGAAGATCGAATGCTGGGCCAACAAAAACGAATCCCCCGTATCCACCACAACATTCCAAAGCACATTATTGAATATGGTCGGAGTGATTAAAAATCGTTGATGGCTATGCCCTTGATCGTGAAGTGCGTCAGCTACTGTGCGCTGAACCTGTGTGAAATTCGCCACCGTAATGGCCAAATAAAGGCAACTCCAACTCAATCCTAGAAGGTTCATCAGCCGCCGACGGGAATCGTTCCGCGCAAATCGCGTCGCGACAAGCAAGCAAAGGATAAAAGGCAACGTGTAGAGCGGATCTACCACAGAAACGGTTCCCCATGCGACGCGCTGATTGGAAAACGGCGCATAAACCTGGGTTCCATAGGTCGTGAAACAATCGAGCAAGACATGGGTCAAGAAACCCCAAAAAAACAACAGAACCCAACCCTTCAAATCAGCTTCTGGAGCCTTCCAATTTCCAGTAAAATACCGGCGTTGACCATGATGCCAGAGCCAGCAAGCAACCAGCGGAATGTAGATGGCCATGGCCCACCACGTACCCGGCGCAAAAATTTGAATAAGAAAATTCACCACAAACCCAACAACTACCGCTGCTAGTGCCTTGGTGCACATCGCCAACCCTGCGTGGTAACGGCTGTGGTACAATCGATTGGTCAACCAACCTATCGCCAAAGCACCCAAAACGCAGAAAAGCAGGGAATGGCTGATGCCACGATGAAACGCGAGGTTATCCAACTCGCTTAGGAAGTATTTGCCCAACACATCCATATCCGGAATGGTTCCGGCAACAGCCCCCCAAATCATGGCTCTGTTGCCTATGCGCCGACCCAAGACAACCTCGCCGACGGCAGCACCCAACACAATTTGAGAGAGAGAATCCATGATTCAAAGTTCGGTTGCACAACTCTAGGCTCCTAGTGCCAAAAGACGATGTTATGCGCTCAATTCGAGCACAACTCGCAATGACCTTTGAGCAGAATCTGAGATTCCATCACTTGCAAGTTCTCAGGCGCATCCAGCGTTACTTCAAAATCGAGGCAGCGCACTTTATCGCACGAAACACATTGAAAATGCGGATGACTGTGCAGGTGCAATGTGTCCGAACATGAATGACACCTTGCATAGTATTTTATACTATCATCACCTGAAAAAGAATGCACCACGCCGTCGTCTTCAAGTCTATCAAGCAGCCGATAAACAGTTGTTTTATTGACCCCTTCATCCATTCTACAGAGTAACATCTTAGCAGAGAGGGCCTCTTTTGGATCACGAAAGGCTACGAGTATTCTCTCTACTGTTTTTGTTCTGCGCTGAACCCCCATTCGTCAAATTTAATGCAACTAAGTTGCGTTTGATGTTCTTTGCGTTAATTTCGCTCTTCAAATTTAAGCACCGTGCCATCCCTTTCCATAAAATCTGATACCATCGGAGCAGCTGCGAGCTTTATATGCATGATTCACTGCATAGCAACGCCGTTTATTTTTATTGCCCAAGCATGCACGCATTCTTGTTGCAGCTCGGCACCTAGCTGGTGGAGAGCCATTGATTTCGCATTCTTAGTCATATCGGGATTGGCCGTACTACAATCCTTCAGGTCCAGCTCCTCGACCGTCGTTCGGATTTCTCTTTGGGCCGCTTGGGGTGCTTTGACCTGTTCGATACTGCTTGAAAACTTCTACCCCGCATTGTTTGCGGAATGGATTAAATATTCAGCCGCGACGGCACTGATTGGCACCCATTTCTACAACATGAAGTTTTGCCATTGTGCATCAGAAGACTGCGTTATCCATCGTGATTGATAGCTTGTTGATCATCTGCATAACTTGCGTTCGCATCGAGAATCAAATCTCCATGTGAAAATCGCCTCCAATATGAAAACATTGGAAAAAACTCCCGTGATCATTCTTAATGGCTTCCTTGGTTCAGGGAAAACCACTTTGTTCCGAAATCTGTTAGCTCAATCCAGCAAGATGAATACCAATGTCTGCGGCATTGTCAATGATATGAGCGATCTAGATGTAGATGGCGAATTGTTGAGCAGCACTGAGGCAGTGGAGGATAACAACAACATTTTGGTGTCAATTCACTCCTGTGTCCTCAGCAGCGACGAGGGAATCATGAAGCTGGATGATGGGATTCGTAAATTAAAAGCAAACAATGATCCAGAACTCATTGTGATTGAAACATCTGGCAGTTGTCATCCCATGCCGCTCATTCAGTTTTTTAAAAAAAACGAAGCTGTGCAGCTCAATGGCGTTTTTGCTTTGGTCGATTGCCTCATGCTTAGCCAAGACTACAACGATGGAAGCAATCTCATCCCATCGATGCAGGAAAACCTGAGCAATGGTAGTCGAGATACGGTGAATCTTCTCGTAGAGCAAATCCTGTTCAGTAGTCATGTATTTCTGACCAAAACCGATCGAATTTCAGATGACCAATTCTCTTCCATAGCCTCAGTTATCAGCACTATCAATCCGCACTCTCATCAGCATGCCGTGTATTTTGGCAAAGTGGAAATCGATTCGCTTTTGCACCTTCCACAGTACGATTACTTTCAAGTTGAACAGTTGATGGCGGAATTAGCTCCTGTCTTGGCAGCCGAAACCCTGAAAAACAGACCTTACGATTTGGAAACGCGTGTCATACGAGATGACCGACCATTCCACCCCGAACGACTATGGGAAATTTGCCATGAATTTCTTGATCAGAAAATTTATCGAAGCAAAGGTTTTTTCTGGCTGGCCAGTCGCGATAAGTATGCATTGCTTTGGAATCAGGCCGCAGGCAGAATAAGCCTGGAAATCAACGGCTCGTGGCGCGCAGGAATTGCAGAAGATGAAAATCATGGAATTTCTGAAACGGAGATTTCAATGCTGAAAGAAATGTTAGCCGAAAACCATGGCCGTTTTGGTGATCGCAACTGTCACCTCACTGTTATTGGTGATAAGACTCGGGTCGATCAATTTACCGAAGCCTTGAGATCATGCTTTCTCACAGATGCCGAAATAGAGCTTTGGTTTGAAGGACATGAATTTCATGACCCATGGCCTCAAAACCTGGTCAAGCTGTCGAGCTGAGACAAACCTGGCAGTGATCCAAGAGTTCACGCCTGCTTTTTTCTATTCTCCTCTATTGCACTTTTACATCCTGCAGCATTCCCATAAATTTGCAGCATGAATCGATTGGCTATTGGCGTTTTAGTCGCGGCTCTCGGCACCACAATCGCCACGACGGCTCAAGAACAGAGAGAGGTCGCAAGGCACAACCACACTTGGTTGATGGCGTTTGGTAATCATCGTATCTCTGACGCGATTGGGGTGCACACAGAATACCAATTCCGCCGCACCGGTTTGGGCCAAGATTGGCAGCAGTCTCTGCTGCGAATTGGACTCGACTGGCACCGAGATGAAAGTCACTTCGTTACGGCCGGTTATGGTTGGATCAGAAGTTTCCCGTACGGAGAACAACCCATTTCCAGTGTGTTTGACGAGCATCGCATTTGGCAGCAACTCATTACCAAGTCCAATACAGGAAATTTCAAATGGTTGCATCGCTACCGGCTGGAGCAACGTTACATGGACCGCACTGATGGCGCATCATGGCAGCACCGTACCCGCTGCTTCGTCCAACTATCATGGTCACCTCCAAAGCATCCAAACTGGTCCGTATCAGCATACGAAGAAGTTTTCATTGGATTGCGCAAAGCAGAACAGCCCGTCGACAACCTGCTTCAACAGAACAGATTGTCCTCGGGCCTCAATTACCGTTTCGAAAACGGCACTTCTGTGCAAATCGGATGGCTATTGCAGTCCGTTTGGAAAGGAGATGACAGAGCCGAACAAAACCAGACTTTGCTCATCGGACTGCGCCATGATCTGGACTTTCGCTCCTAAAAATTACCTATTTATCTGTTACCAAATAGGGCTCAACGGTCGTTCGTGATGCAAACTCATCAATGGATGCGGTAAAATCTTCAAATGCTCTTAAATGCCGCAAATGCTTCAATGCTTCCAATTGATAGGCCAACGGCAACTTGCGCCTGAAAATGCTGAAAGACAGCAAAAGCACACCTTCTTTTGCTTATTCCATGCATCCTGTCAGAATGATCTAAAATTTCACCTATTTTTATTGCAAATAGTTTACTACAATTATCGGAAATGAACCAACAGAAAAGCCATGAAAAAGTTACTAGTCGTTGTCCTAATTCTCGTTTCATCTATCAGCACGGCACAGCAAACAGCAATTGATTCGACCAAATCAGAGGCGTCTCAATTGCCTAACATCAGTGTTGCTGAGCAGGATAAATTCAATGAAGTTGAAGGTGACGAAGGAGCAGGAATAGTCTTGGGAGCTACCCTCGCTTTCACAGGTGCAATTTTAATTGCTTCCGGTGCTTCAAGACCGCCAGTAAGTACCACTGGACCTTTCGGATACGTGACCGTTAAGACAACATCATTCGATGCTATTGGTCAAATAGTTCTAGGTGTTCTGCTGACACCCGTTGGTATTGCAATCGGCATCCTATCTAGCCCAAAAGCAAAAAAGAGACGCCAGCAGCGGCGCATGAGAAGGTATCAAGTGCAACTTGCGAAGTACCAATTACAAGACTAGTCCTCCAACCGAAACATCCACGAAACATTTAACGAAAACATAAGCTTCGGCCGCGATCCGAACCTCATTGCCCATCTTGAGCACCGAATCGACTATCCAACCGGTTGCTCTTTTTCATTTACAGCAATTGCGAAGTTGAGAAGACCTTCTTATCAGTTTGACATTCTCGCGGACAATCAATCGCATCGCCACATCAACGATGACAAGGGCATCTAACGATTGACTATGAGGTTCGTTGCAATCAGGTAGCCAATAAACAATCCGATGATTAGGGCGCCTATCATAATAAGCGCAGTATTCTTATTTTTCATTGGAAGCAATTTAATCAAATATTCAGATTGACTTCCCTGAAGCATTCTAACAATGCCCATCATCACTGCGCTTCGCTCCTTTTCGCCTATCATTGCTCTCATGAGTAAGATTTGGCTTCCACTTTTACTAGGCCTTCTTTTCGCCACTGCCGCAGTCTCCCAGCAAAATTCACAAAGCTTTACGGAACTGAATTTGGGCATCGCAGCACTCGACGGTTACGGCATTTCTGATTTCGAGGCACCAGGAGGAAGTCTGATGTTTGGCATGATCAAGCAACCTTCAGAAAACTTTGTCGTCGAATGCCAAATTGGTGCAGCTTTCCCCTCTTACGCCACGGCCAAAGTGTCTGCGGGCATTGGAACATTGAACAAGAATGTCATGCTTAGCTGCCGGCCGTGGCCGTTGATGATTGGACCACAATTCAAGAGAAGCGACTGGACATTTTCTGTGGAGTTTGGAACCACCAACTCGATCAGTTTCGACGCCGGAACCATTGCCACAGTGGGATATCGAATGAGCCTCGATCGAAAGGATAAACCCATCAAGACTGGAGCAGTTTTGAGACCGTTGAAAACGATCACAGCGGCATCTATCATCGGACTTTTCATAGCAGGAAGCGCAGGAATATCTGACGTCATCTGACCCAGTTCTGAGCAAGAATCGAACCACGGTAATGACTGAATGAAGAGCGACCGTTAATCGTCAAGTCTATCTTATGGTGGAGTCGGCGGTAGTCGTCACCACCGTGTCAACCTCAATTTTTCAAGCCTTCTAGAGTTTGAGCATTTATGTATCACCCTTCTTGATTTGTTCTCAATCGAAAATGACTGCAAACAGCAGGAGCCACAAATTGCGCTGCCATCGACTCTTGGGGGTGGATTCAACTCAAGTTAAAGATGTAGATAAGAACAATCGGCTCATCTAGACACTTCTTTTATTAAACGTTATCCATCCATCCAAATCAAATCATGAAAACCATCGTTCACTTCTTACGTCAATGGTATCCTGTATTGCTCGCGTTTGTTTGCCTCTTTTACTCTGTAGGCTTGGGCATGTTGGGCCATACCGATGAAGCATTGTACTCGGCGCATTGGGCCGGGACGATTCTACTCTTTTCCATCGCCATTCGCCAACGCAGAATCACACGGTCATGAGCACTTCGATGTTCATCACCGGGTTTGTGATTTTCTCCATTTACTTGGTTTTTATGATTTGGAATATTTTCAATGGCCACAAACCAGAAGAGCACCAAAATCAGTTGGATTACGAACCGGACAACCTTGACGCGGATGGCATGGGAAATTTCTCTCGATTCCCAGAGAATAAAAAGAAATGAGTTCCTACTGACTTCCGTATGCGATCATCCTTCTGGTCAAAACTGAGGGCACTGAAAAGCGGAACTTGCGAATTTTAAATCCCTTTCGCAAAAAACAACCTACTGGGTCCTAATCGGACTACCGAGCATCCTCAATGAGTTTATCCATGTTTGCAACTTCCCTTCAGTGTAACGTCCAGAGATTTGTGTTGGCCGTACTCGAGCGATTATAAAGCTGAGCGGTAGAGAATGCCGGAAAACGCTGGCAAAGAAGTAAAGTCTACTTCAGATGGTGGAGTCGACGGATTCTGCCCCCCTTCTCGAGGCTCCAACCTGGAAAATTCTACAGGGACTGCCAGACATTGCCCATGGGTTTGTCCATGACATGGGTT
>DCPZ01000102.1:10756-12994 GCA_002323795.1 Flavobacteriales bacterium UBA1531
GTCCATGACATGGGTTTGTCCATGATTGAAACTCCTCGTCAATTCGTTGTTAAAGGACAATTACAACCTACCTGCTGATTGAAGCTTGTTCAATTCTATCCAGAAGTTACCTCCCCCCTGAGACGGCCTTCAAAAATTGCATCCTTCAAAGCCTGATCAAAAAGCTTCACCAATGAAGAAGTATACTCCGTTGCCTTCCTGAGTGAAAGCAAAATCCAAACGCGTGTAGATGTCCTTGTCAGGGAATATTAAGAACCGCAGACCCGCGCCACCGGTCGGCAGAAAATGCTGCCACGAAAGGTAACGGTCGTCTCCAAAAACCTGGCCCGTAGCCATGAACACACTGGCTCCCAACCTTTCTGAAAAAGAAAATGGCAGAATACGGTATTCGATTTGGGTACCGAGAAAGTTCCGATCGCGGTAACGGCCGAGATAATAACCACGCATGAGACTTTCACCTCCCATGAGGGAGAGCATGTTGAAAGGCACCTCACCCGAGTTGAACTGCCCGTATACCTGAGCGGCTAGGACCACATTTCCCCTGAGCGACCTGTAAATCCGGTTGTCAACGATGAAGGTGGTGAAGTCGAAATCGCTTGCGAACCCCTTGTTGTAGTGCAAGAAAGCCCACTCGCTGTAAAGTCCTTCTCGCGGATTCAGCGCATTGTGAATGTTGTCATAGAGCACACCCAAACCCACCCCAAGATTGCGGGAACCTTCGCTCCCAAGGGAAGGTGGGAGAAAGTCTGCGACCGCACTCCCAAACTGAATCCGACTCAACTCTTGGTAATCGAACTCCAGGCCAACGTACAAGGACGGCAAGGTTTCACGCAGGACACGCTCCCGAATGAGAAGATAATCGCCGTCAATCACGCTCTGCACCTCCGCTGGGGCCTCCCTGCCAATGCCGTAGTAAAAGAGCGGAAAACTCTGGTAGCGCGCTCGACCATACAAGAACCACTTGTTGTGATCTGTGTACAGCGCATGGTCCAGCCAAAAACCGTATTGATTTTCAAGCGTAACAAACGCAAAAGACTTGATCTCACTCAGGCGATTTTGCAAATCGCGCTTTGCGGAATACACGTACAAACTCGACACTCCAATTTCCCAACTTGTCTCAGGGGAATAAGCAAGCGTAGGGTAATTGATCCATTTTGCTGCCGACGAATCTGCACTCTCGCCAATTACCTTGTCGAGATAGCTTCTCAGAATCCCACTCGATTCAGGGCTCTTCTGTGCTGATCCCAACAACACGAAACTCCAAAGAAAAAGGAGCGCAGTGACGACTCTTAGGAGAACTTGTCTCATCAGCACAAACATACGTCCGTGCTCCATCTGTTTTTCTACAATGGCAAAAAGAAGAGGCTATCCGAATGACCATTGTCCCTGTAAGTCATCACAGATTTACTCATATCCTGAGGATAGAAATCCTCATATGCTTACCAGCTTACCAACCAGGAGTTGCATGTCACAAAACATTCCATCAAATTGTCCTTTTTTGCATCGCTGCAACCTACAGATACCGTCATTTCAAAGGCCGTCACTTCGGCGATTTCGTCGCCATTTACTTGGCTAATCTTCATAACATAATCATTCGAAGCTATCGGCGGTAGCGTCAGCTCATCGAATCGGAACATCTTCTTACCCGTGGAACTTAAAACTAGATCAAGCGTATCAGCTCCATCGGCTGAGAGGACAATGGGCCTTTCAGGTCCGATTTTAATTTCCATTTCTACGGGCTTGCTAAAGTAAAAAGTGTCAGATGGGTTTTCTGCCAACAGGCTCAACTCAAAGGCATTGCTGCCAAGATTTGTCATTGAAACTCGAACATGTTGCTTTGTGTTGACTGACCATGCCGAAACATTTCCATGAAGGCCACCAAACAGGGGGATTAACAATAGCGACACGGCAAGATGAAGCGAAGAGATAAAACATCCGCATAAATGCGTCATCATAAAAAAATTAGTCGATTAAATATAGTCTTTAATTTGTAAGATATGATAATTTACCGTTAATTGTATTTTAAATATCAGGTCATTTCATTATGAAAAATTTCATTTCATTTTTCACATTACCCTTCTTTTTCTTTGTCTTATCTGCCTGGACGTTCGAAGGAGATGTTTCTCATATCAAGGATTCTGAATCTTTCTCAAATAGCGATTTAGAATCAGAAGTGGAGTTCTCGGACGCATCCTCAATTGAGTTAACTAAATCACCAATGCACCCAAACTACGCGCC
>DCPZ01000007.1 GCA_002323795.1 Flavobacteriales bacterium UBA1531
TTGTTGAAGTCAAGGGCAATGCTGAAACGGTATATTTTGATTCTGAGAAACCTGATCCCTGCGAGGCATACAACAAGTCCGTTAGCAGTTCAATGCGCATTGATTTCGAGGCTGGCGAAATCCAAGATATTGTTCTGCTGCAAAAGCCCGAAGGAGTTTGGTCCTCTGCAGAAGGCGAGGTTCCACAGCTTGCTGGAATGTCTTGGTTTTCGTTGCCTGAGGTCATTAAGAAGGCCTATGAGCGCGATTTGACTGACTTCCGAAAAGCGAATTGAAAGCGCTTGTAAATTCGCTTCAATCATGCGCGAAATCAGTTCATTATCGGATCAATACGATCTGATCTTGCTGACAAAAGCATCTGACAATTGCTCAGAAATATGCTGTGGAACATGGAGGAATGAGGATTCGGTTCAGGAGGCGAAAAAACTGTTTACTATGGCTGTGCATCGCATTGGTAACAGCTCAGAGGGGAGGAGCTCAGTTGCCGGGAGCTATCGCTCCATTTGTTCAGATGAAATGCGGTGGATTTGGGCTCGACGTAGAGCCAGGGAAAGGAGTGTATCATGGTTTTTTTCAGTTTGAGGTTCGCCATGGATTTGCTGTAAGGGGTCAACTCGTCTCCATTTCATCTCACAAAGAGGGCAGTGGGCTTGTTCTTCATTCTCTTCCCGTTGATTCGACTTGGGAAATTGGATTGGGACTGGGTTTCCAATTGGATTCATGGTCTCATGGTGCGGATTACACCTTGGCCTTTCCCGTGCATCTGCAGGTCGATCGCCATTTTTCTGAAGATTCGGAGTTGATGGCATTTGTCCGTTTGACGAATCGAGGTCAGCTTCGAGAGATTCAAGATCGGGGAGAATTCAAGGGTGGTGTTCAATGGACCAAGCGACGTGCTCAAGTGCTATTCTCAGCACTTTGGTTTTGGGAGTATCCTCAATCTTGGGTTCAGGCGCAATGGATTTGGAGGTTTAAACGGGAAAGAGCAGTGCGTTTTCTCGCGCGGCCTGCTCCGCTTTGCCTGGGATTGCACTTTGGCTGGGTCAGGCGCAACGGATACCACTGGATCGGTACGACATATTCTAATTTGATGGGGCTTATGATGTGGAATTGGCGACTGGATTTGCGGGAATGAACAGAAATAAACTTCGATTTTCTAGGCTTTTATGGGTCATTTTTTTTCAGTTGCCAATGATCTCTTCTGCCCAAGAAGCAGCTTTTCGATGGTTTGTCTCAGAGCAGGTCATTTCTGGCCAATGGTTATCTTCTGAGGGGGAGATGATTCTCCAGTACATAGAAACCAAGGGAAGGCCGGTGATACCGGAGGAGGCAGCCGCGATTGTCGGTTTGTCGACTGAGACGCGTCAGCAATTGTATCGAGCTGAATCATGGCATCATCTGTGCACAGGACAAAACGCTGCAAATCTGAAAAAACGTTCAGATCCCTCCTTAGATATTCGCAGTCAAGGGAACACAAGAGATTCCTCAGTTCGACTCAAGAATCCAGGTAAATGGAGCCTTCGATTCGATGGCCCTTTGCATGGGGCGACGATGAAAGACACACAGCAGAACCCCATCAGCGGTTATCTCCAACTTCCAATAGGCCGGGGTGTGCGGTTGCTTTTGGGGCAGCACAAATTGGGTTGGGGCAATCGATTGGCTCAGAAAGAGGCCACCTTCTTTTCGGGTTTGATTTCGCCGGCCTTTGCGGTTCCTGTGCATTATGGATTTGCCCCGACTTGGGGGAACGTTTCCTCTGGGATGCGATCCGGTTTGGCATGTTCAGGACACGTTTTGAATTGGGAGGCGGTCATCAGTGGTGATGGACTTTTTGCAAATTCGCGCTGGGCAGGAATGTTGCTGAGGTCGCTTCCTTGGGGTTCGATTGGTGGGACACTCGAACGAGGTTGGTTGCGGACGGGATTCGGGCAAAATGTCGAAGCCTCTTGGCTCGGAAGCTGTTTTGGGTTTGGGAATAGCAGAGGATGGCAGTGGTCATTTGAACTACAGCCGTCGGCATCAATGCAGTCTTTTTCCATTGCATGGCAGCGTTCGCTTGGCAGGGAATGGGATGGATTTGGAGCCTTCAAAATGCGAAAAGGATTGATTCGTGATCATGAAAATCAGGACATGACTTGGCGGGATGAAATGGATTTGTCACTTGGAATGCAATGGGTTTTAGGTGCAGGAGGGGTTCGTTTTCAGTTTCGAATGGAATTGGCATCGGCTGATCACGTGTTGGAGCATGTTGTTCGTTCAAGTCTTGTTGCCCAGTTGAATTCTTTGAATCGCATCGAGATGCATTTGCGCTGGAAGGGAGAAACCACACATACAGCAGTAGAAGATTTTGAACAACGAGTGGGGTTGAGATGGAGGTTTGAAGATGCTTTTTTTGCCGGAAATATTCGACTTGAATGGATTCCCGCTCAAGGTCGCGACGGATTCGGGTGGGCTTGCATGTGGGGTGGTGATTTAGGCCAATGCAACGTGAAATTTGGCATCGCTCGGTGGAAGATGGGGCCTCATCAAGTCGGCTATTTTTCTACACCGACATTTGAAGGAGTTCGCATACAGGGGATGCACCATTGCGGAACCCGCGCATCATTTCGAATCAGCAAAAAAATAGGTGCAAAGTGGAAAGTACAATTATTGGGTTTTAAAAGCAATGCCAATAATCCGTTTGAGCGATTTTTAGGTCTTTCGACATTGGCCTATGCACAAAGTGAAATTCAATTCCGTCTGATGCTCAATTTGTAATGGTATCTTCGCTTAAATCTCAGACATGGCAACTACTTCAGACATCAAGAACGGATTGGTCATAAATCACAACAATGGACTTTGGCAAATCATCGAATTCCTGCACGTTAAACCGGGAAAGGGAGCGGCATTTGTGCGCACCAAACTGAAAAACTTGAGCACTGGAAAAGTGGTGGATCATACATTCAATGCAGGCGTAAAAATTGATATCGTGCGAATTGAGGTTCGTGAATACCAATTTCTTTACAACGATGATCAATATCACTTTATGAACTTGGAGAGTTTTGAGCAAATCCCGGTTGAACGCTCTGCGATTAACGCGCCTGAGTTTTTAAAAGATGGACTGATTTGCAAAATCCAGTTTCACGCAGATGAGGAACGCGTTTTAAGCTGCGAATTACCCACACAAGTTGAAGCGGAGATATCGTACACTGAGCCGGGCGTAAAGGGAGATACGGCAACAAATACGTTGAAGCCTGCAACGACAGATACGGGCGTTGAAATTCGCGTGCCTTTGTTCATCAACATTGGTGATCACGTCAAGGTTGATACCCGAAAAAAGGAATACGTCGAGCGCGTCAAAAAATAAGAAATGGCTCACAGCATCGAACGTCTCGAGCAGCGATTAGAGCTTCAGGATTATAAACTGAAAGCTCTTCTCGACGTGACCCAAGGCATCAATGATCGTGCTTCGGAGGAGGACTTGCTCGATAAGTTTCGGTCGAGTCTTGCCGAACACCTCGGAATCCATCGCCTCGTGCTCTATGCGTTTGATGGCAGCTGGCGGTGCCTACTTGCGAACGGTGTTGAAGGTGAAGTGCCAGAAGTTCAAGATGCGGCATTCTTCGAGCAGAAAGATGAGATTTTCTTGAGTTCGACGGCCGGTGCAGAGCAATTTGATGTGGTGGTCCCCGTGCTGCACAATGATGAACCATTGGCTTATTTGCTGGCAGGAGACACTCAAGAAGGCCAAGGCGTGAGCCCCGTCGTAAAGCACTTGAATTTCATTCAGACCTTGACAAATGTTCTGGTAGTGGCGCTTCAAAATCAACGGCTTGAGTTGGAGCGTGCAAGTCAAGAAGCGACGCGCCGGGAGCTTGAATTGGCGGCAACCATGCAATCCATGTTGGTTCCGACTGAATGGCCTGATGACCGTGACGTAGACGTCGCCGCATTTTATAAACCGCACTTGG
>DCPZ01000072.1:0-2173 GCA_002323795.1 Flavobacteriales bacterium UBA1531
TGTTACGGGTGAACCGTTCCCATTTGACTCTCCCTTTGGTGGTATAAACTTCTTTGGCTACGGTGACGGACAAACCATTGGAAACTATTACGTCGATGATATCAACTTGGCCATATCCAACCCATCGTCTGTTGTTTCTATTGATAACGATTTAGATTTTGCATTTGGTCCCAACCCAGCAACCAATTACATCAACATTCAAGGACAACCCAATGATGCTTGGATGCGCGTAATCGCGCTAAACGGTCAATTGGTTTTGGAAGGTCAACTTAACAACCTTTCAAAAGGCGAGATGATTGAATTCAACTTAGAGGATGGCATTTATTTTCTCGAATTGACTTCAGGTCAAGAGCGCTCAACACAACGATTGGTAATTAGCCACTGATTGGATTGACAGATACTTCATTAAAAAAAGCTCGCTTCTGCGGGTTTTTTTTTGTCAAAAAAAATAAATTCGGCACACTTGTTGTCACTTTCAAATTGTGAACAGTTAACCGATTTTCCCCGTGGGCATTGTTCTCATCGACATAATTTTGAACTCGAAATACATGAATACCATTCGTATGACCAAACGTTTATTTAGCATGACTTTGTCGCTTAGTGTCTTCACGATACTGATGCTTACTTCTGACTTGTCTGCGCAGGAAGAATATGTCATTGATGTTACAATAGATGGGCTCTCCACGGACACTGTATACCTTGCACATTATTACGGCAATAAGTTGTACTATGCGGACACCGCTATAACAAGTGCCACTGGTCAAGTCATCTTTCCGGGACGGTCTTATGAAAAATGCGGAAAACACGCAATCGTCATGCCCGGCCCCAAGTACTTCGAGTTTCTTGCGGTATCCGAAGATGTGGTTCTCACTACGAAGGCCGATGATCCCACCCGTTATGTCAAGGTCATCAAAAGCGATGAAAATAAAGTGTTTTATGATTACCTCGGTTTCATTCAAAAGCGCAGAAGCTTAGCTACACCTTACGAAGCTACCCTAACCGATTCAACGGCCTCTGCTGATGCAGTTGACGCCGCACGAGCATTTTTAACGGCGATGGGAAGCGAGGTGGCTGATGAGCAACAGCGCATTCTCGGCACGCATCCAGACAAGCTGTTTGCAAAGTATTTGAACATGATCATCGAACCTCAGATTCCTGATGTTCCGTCACAGATTGTCAACAAACAAGAATTGCAATACAGATGGTACCGAGATCACTATTGGGATCGCGTCGACTTTGAAGACCCTCGTTTGGTGCATGACGGAAGTTTCCATCAGATTTTAGAGAAATACTGGACGCGTGTATTGCCGCAAATTCCGGATTCCATGGTTGTCGAAGCCGATCGTTTGATTGCTAAGGCTGTTGGAAACAATGAGATGTTCAAGTTTATCACTCACTTCATAACGTTCAATGCCGAATCCTCGCAAGTCATGTGCATGGACAAGGTGTTTGTGCACATGATTGACGAGTATTACGCTCCTGGCAAAGCAACATGGCTCAAGGAAGAACAACTGACAAAAGTGATGGATCGTGCAGAGGAATTGCGTGACAGCCAGTGTGGAAATAAAATTCCAAACATCATCCTACCCGGTCTTGATCAAGATGAATGGCTTGCGCTCTATGATGTGGAAGCAAAATATACTGCTGTAATCATATGGGAAAGCACCTGTGGACATTGTAAAAAGGAACTTCCTAAATACAAGAATTTGTACGACACATGGAAGGATAAAGGATTGGAAATCTTTGCCATCGGTAACGACTTTGATCCAGAGCCTTGGATTGATTACGTCAAAGAAAACAGCTATGATGACTGGGTCAATGTGAGCGACAATCCTTTGGTCAATGCGCAAGACAGCGCCTCTGCCTTGATTTACAGCGGAATCACAACATTGAAGAGCCTGAACTTCCGAACAACGTTCGATGTATTCGCTACTCCAAAGGTGTTCTTGCTCGATGAAGACAAGAATATTCTCGCAAAGCAAATTGGAGCAGATCAAATGTTGGATTTGCTCGGAAGACTAGAAGAACTGGAATGAATTAAGCCTTTTTAGTTTTCGGGACGAAACATCATTAAGTTCCATGATTAAAAGCCCATCGCATCAATGGGTTTTTAATTTCTTCTGTATCTCGCTACTTCTTATCCTTTCGACGCATTCCGGGCGCTTCTTCTTCT
>DCPZ01000072.1:2494-2889 GCA_002323795.1 Flavobacteriales bacterium UBA1531
CTTCTTCTTCTGCTATCACAGTCGACATCCAGAGTTTTGATGGGTCATAAGAGATGAGTGTCATCGGATCTCTTCAGATTGAGGTGCGCACCACATCTAGTGATTTTCTGTAGCCAAAAATAAGGTTTGATTGAAACAAAAAGGCCCACCGCAATGGGCAGGCCTTTCTTGTTATTTCGTAATGGAATTTCAATCAGCGCATGGTAAACCGAACGAGCTGAGGAGAATCAACAAATCGGAAGTTCCGACAATGCTGTCCAAATTCAAGTCTCCCAGACATGCTGGAGAGTAGTCACAAGTGCCGTCGTCATTGATTGCATTTGCGTTATAGTTGGTAGCGTTTGGATTTGTGCAACCGCCTGCGTGTGAATCATCCGCAATGATCAACTGACCTG
>DCPZ01000089.1 GCA_002323795.1 Flavobacteriales bacterium UBA1531
GACCTTGAACAAGGCCAAAAGACTGGATTCTTCGTTGATCAACGAGAGAACCGAACATTGCTACAAACCATGGCTGAAGGCAAGCGCGTTCTCAATGTATTTAGCTATACGGGGGGATTCTCCATTGCAGCCATGCAAGGAAGGGCGGAACATGTAGCAAGCTTGGACAGTTCAAGACGCGCCCTTGACCTCGCCGCGGAAGCCGTTGGTTTGAACGACTTCAACTCATCAACACACGAGTGCATTGAGGCGGATGCTTTGGCTTATTTAAAAAATGGGGTGTCCAATTATGACATTGTCGTTCTCGATCCGCCAGCTTTTGCGAAATCAGCTTCGGCGCGTCATTCCGCAGTTCAAGGGTACAAGCGCATCAACCAACGAACACTCGAAACAATCAAATCAGGCGGAATTCTATTTACCTTCAGTTGCTCGCAGGCTGTTGACGATCGCCTGTTCACTCACACGGTCATTGCTGCTGCGATTCAAGCCAATCGAACCGTACGCATACTGCACAGATTGCACCAGCCTCCAGACCATCCCGTGAGCGCTTTCCATCCAGAAGGATCCTACCTCAAAGGCCTTGTGCTCAGAGTGGACTAGCGTCAAGGATCCAACCGTCCTAACGACCAAGACGGTCCCTGTTTTGTGTAGAGGTAACGGTTGTGAAGCCGGCTCGGCCGTCCTTGCCAGAATTCAATTTCATCTGCATAAATATCGAAACCTCCCCAAAATGGCGGACGAGGGATAACGTCTTGTCCTTCGAATTGGGCTTTGTAACTATTGATGCGCTCCGTGAGTTTAACTTCTTCTCCTTGTCGGCTTTGGCGTGATGCCCATGCACCAATTTGACTTGATCTTGGTCGGGAGGCGAAGTAAGCATCGCTCACGGCGTCCGACGATGGAACGGCTTTTCCACGGACTCGTAACTGTCGCTCCAATTCTTTCCAAAAGAAAATGCAAGCAACCTGAGGCGAAGCCAAGATTTCCTTTCCCTTTTCCGATTCATAATTGGTAAAGAAACGCAAACAATCATCTTCCAACGCTCTCAGCAAAACAATGCGTCCGTTGCTGCCTCCACTTAGACTATGCGTAGCTATGCACATGGCATTGTAGTCTTCGGGGTCCACTTCAGCGGCATCCGCCACCCATTGATTCAATAAGAGCATTGGATTAGCGGGTAGATCTTCCTTGTGAAGCGCACCTTTGGCATAGTCTTTTCGAGCAGAACTGACAGCGTCGGACATAAATAAATCATTAGAAATGAAACCCTTGAAACTTAAATACAGTAAAGGCCGATGAAACAAATTCATCATGCGCAATTTAATCATCAGCTACCGCAAACTACCGAGCACTGTGCTCGCGTCATTGCAAGTGAGGTACCCCGATGGATTCGAAGACGATTCGTTCGAATTCGAAATCCCAGGAAAACAACTTATTTGCAAGGCCATCCGCATCAGCGTTGAAGGAGTAAACTACCTTATCAAACTCGAGCAGCGTCCCAAGAAGACGGACTTCTTGTTGGATGAAGATTGGTGATCAATTCAAGCCATACCCCTGGCCTGCATCAATCGAATGGGTCCACAGTGCAATGCCATCGGCGTCCTTAACAGTCATGGTAAGCACTCGTTCTTTGCGAGGACCGGACACATTGAGTACGCCGTAGTTTCGTATACCTACCATCGTGCCTGGCTCGCGATTGGTGTTGGGCTCTTCCTCGTGATTGTAGCTCCCGCTTGTCAGCGGACTGACCGTCCAATCGTAAACCCAATTCCCTCCAGGAAGTTGCATTTTAGACAACTCGCTGTTGTGGCGATCCCCGGTCAAAAAAACAACACCGCGTATGCCCAGTTCATCAATGGCATCAAACAAAAGCGCTCGCTCCTCCGGGAACTGAGCAAAGTTTTCATAAATGGCAGCATCGCTTACCATTTGGCCCCCTATGGCCACTAATTTGAAGGGAGCACGGCTGTTTCGCAATGCATTTAGCAACCAGTCGCGCTGAATACTCCCTAACATTTGACGTTTTTCCGATCCCAACGTATGATTCACGCGATGGGAGCGATTGTCAAGCAGGAAAAATTCTACATCACCGAACAAAAATTGAGCGGTATTCAGCTCAGAAGCGCCTGGAACACCTGATTCAGGATTAGGCCAAAAAGCCTCAAATGCAGCCCTGGACCAATCGGGATGCACCCAAGATCTGTCTGAATCATCGGGGCCAAAGTCGTGATCGTCCCAGATTGCGTAATGCGCACCTTTCGATAAAAACGTCTGCATCTCTGGCAGGGCGCGCGTATGGGTGTAACGATGAACGAATCCAGATAGGCTCGTAAAATCAACCTCTCGCAGGTAAATGTTATCTCCGAGCCAAACCATGGCATCAAAGGTTTCTTCCGCCATGGTATTAAATATCCCATACCCTCCACCGTACGGCTTTCCAGGACGATCAAACTCCGGTTCGTTTACATACGCACAGCTTCCTAGCAAGAAGTTCAATTCCGGAGGGTCTGTTCGGTACTGCCATAGCGGTTGTGTCTTGATTTCAAGGGTGTCACTAAGCCTTGCTCCTCTTTCGTCGCTTATGTAGTAGATGTAACGGGTTCCGGGTGACAACTTCGTTAGCTCCGCTTGAAAGCAATTACCTAGATGCAGAGATTTCATGGACACAACGGAAATCCGTTCGCCCACTGAATCCAAAAGATTCACGCTTGGGCACTCCGAATAGGCGCTCTGTGAAAGCTGACACCAGACCTTGGCATTACGCATTCCAACATCGCCGACTACTGGCGAAGCATTTAAGATCAAGTGAATCTTGTCGGAAGGTCCCTGGGCACAACCGGCAATCATTATTGCTATGAAAAAACCGAAGTATCGCATTACTTTTTTTCTTCAAACTTACAAAAGCAAAAAAGGGACCCCGAAGGGTCCCTTTCAAATTGAAAGCGTAGGAAGCTTACTTCGCTACAACAATGTTTTGGGCGTCAGTGAAATCCGCGTGGAAAACCGACACAGTGTAGTTACCGGCAGCCAAATCGTGCTTTACAACGATGCGGTTACCACCTACAATATTTTCTTGAGCAATTTCCTGAGAAATAACTGCCTTACCTGACATATCAGTTACTTCGAGAATGATATTCTCACCTCCCAAGTTCAACTCACGATCAAACTTCACGCTGAAAGTGCTCTCGAAAACTGGATTTGGGAAAATGTTCCACTCTGTAGTGTTATCAATGTTAGACAAACCGTGGCTGTCTCCGTTGTTCTGACCGAAGCAAGAACCGTCATTGTAGGAAGCTTCAGCATTGAAGTTTGCAGCATTCGCATCAGTACATCCGAAAACTTGAGCATCTGTTGAAGAGAATGTCAAATCGAAAGCGCGCCATGCAGCACCGTCTGCATCCCATCCCTGAAGATTCAAGATACCAGTAGCAGTTCCATCAGTTGTTACTTGCATGAGCAAAACGCGATTGCCCGCTTCAGCAACAGCCTGAACATCAGTAGGAACAACAAACCATGCACCGTCTGTAACTGTAAGTTCAGAACCGTTCAAGAAGTTGTTGTAATCGACTCCGACCGTCCACAGGTTATTATTCGTGCTATTGGTAGCACCAATGGTTACCCAGCTATCATATGCCAAAGATCCTTCCAATGCAACGATTTGGTCGTTCACATCCAAAGATGAGAAGCTTCCATATTGGTGCTGGTAAAAATCGGTGGTTGTAGCCACATTAAGAACGTGCTCGCCGTCAGCAAAAACAGCGTGCAAAGAATGCTCAGCTGAGGGCAATACAGCGTAAACGCGGTACGTATTACCTTCTACTTGGCCGCCGTTATCTACAGCTTCGACGACCAACTCAACATTGCTGGCACTCGCACCGAAGGCGAGGAAAGAGGCCGCAGCCAGTGTGAAAAGGTTTTTCATTTGAATGAATTATTTGATGTTTCTGGTCAAGGTTTGATGTCAGTGTGAGGCTAAGATAAGGTAATTCATCATTAATCCCAAAATTTCTTCGTCGAAGTTAATAAAAATTTCATAGACGTATCGATGTATCTCAGCGATGAATCGAAGATAGGCTAGTTTGGAAGAAAAACAAAGGCATGGTTTCTGGCGCATCCCGAATCTCAGCGGGTGTTCATGCGTATTTTCGCTTCAAAAGCGAACACCTATGAGCACCTCTACCCTTGCACATTACATCAACGGGACTTGGCATAGTCCGTCAGTTTCGAATGCAACACCCCTTGTCCACGCTGTAAGTGGACAAGTGGTTGCGCACGTGGGCAATGAATCGCTCAACTTTGACTCCATTCTGGATTACGGGAGGTCTATTGGCAACGCCAATCTTAGGCGCCTAACATTTCAGCAACGCGGTCTAATGCTCAAACGCCTCGCCCTGCATCTATTGAAGCATAAAGAAGCATTCTATGAGGCAAGCTGGGCCACAGGTGCTACACGAGCAGATGCATGGATTGACATTGAGGGAGGTATTGGTAATTTGTTTAGTTATGCCAGCCTTCGTAGACAATTTGGTGATCAGCCTTTTGCATTGGACGGAGATTACATCCCCCTGAGTAAGCACGGTACATTCGGTGCGCAACACATTCTCACGCCCAAAGAAGGCGTCGCAGTGCATATTAACGCATTCAACTTTCCTGTTTGGGGCATGTTGGAAAAAGTGGCCGTGAACTGGTTGGCTGGAATGCCAGCAATTGTAAAGCCCGCTTCTTCCACAAGTTTCCTAACTGCAACCGTTGCAAAAGAAATCATCAACTCGGGCATTCTTCCTGAAGGTGCGCTTCAATTGATTTGTGGACCTGCGCGCACCATGCTTGACAGTGTAGATGAACGCGATGTCGTCACGTTCACAGGTTCGGCGTCTACTGGACTTAAACTCAAATCTCATCCAAATCTTCTTGCGAATGCTGTGCGCTTTAATATGGAGGCAGATTCATTGAATTCTGCAGTACTGGGCGAACATGTGGCCCCAGGAGATCCTGAGTTTGAGCTCTTTATAAAGGAGGTGCGCAAAGAAATGATCGTAAAAGCAGGTCAGAAATGCACCGCAGTGCGTCGGGTTTTTGTTCCAAGGAGTCAAGTGGACAACGTTCAAGAGGCACTTGTTCATGCGTTATCCAAGGCCGTAATGGGTGACCCACAGCAGGAGGGCGTTCGAATGGGCGCTCTCGTCAACAAAGGCCAAAAAGAAGAAGTCCTCGAGAAACTCGATCTCCTCAAAACAGAAGCGCAAAGTATTTACAACCACCCCATGTCATTGGTAGGTAAAGAAACCGTTGAAGACGCTTTCCTCGGACCACAACTGTTGCGAAATGACAAGCCAGCCGAGGCAACGTATTGCCACGATGTCGAAGCATTTGGTCCTGTTGCCACGCTCATGCCCTACGACTCCCTCGATGAAGCCATAGCCTTGACCAAAAAAGGCAGGGGCTCTCTTTGCTGTTCATTGGTTAGTCCCAATGCTCAAGAAGCGAGGGAATTCATCGCAGGGGCAGCCACCATGCACGGACGAATTCTGGTGCTCGACCGTAATTGCGCTAAAGAATCAACCGGTCACGGTTCTCCACTGCCACTCCTTACTCACGGTGGCCCGGGTCGTGCCGGTGGTGGTGAGGAGATGGGCGGTGTCCGTGGCGTCCATCATTACATGCAGCGAACGGCCATTCAAGGTTCACCCACGGCTTTGACTGCGATAACTCAAAAATACCAGCCGG
>DCPZ01000032.1 GCA_002323795.1 Flavobacteriales bacterium UBA1531
CTTTCTGCGCACCATCGCATCTTTTCAGGCTGCTGAATCACCTGTACCCATGAGCGATGAGTGGCTGAATCACTGGACCAATGCTTATTCCATAACAAATGAGCAAGCGCAAGATTTGTACAAAGTCGCGCTGCGATTCGGGCTTCAACGGCGCTAAATTGCGAACATCTGTGAACTCCTTGCTTACGACCACAAACTTTACTGAGCACACCCGTGCCAGACTGGAGACAATTTCGTAGACTAAGGTCTGTGTATATCACCCAAGCCAACATTCACACCTGCAGGAACGAAATCACCAAAACCTGGGGACGCTCAATACAAACGCAGCAGGATTGTGTCGCACTGGCCCAAGCCATATTTGAAAAGACGAACAAAAAGGTGGCTAGCCACACCCTTCGTCGTTTTTTCGGTCTTGTAGCGTTTGATGGACAATTCCGAAAAAGCACCCTCGATACACTGGCGAATTTTGTTGGTTATCCATCGTCTGACGAATTGTTAGATCGGCTCAAAAACGAGGAAGACCTCGTCGAGTTGTTGATGCGACTTCAGGTTCACAACATTGCGATTGACGAATACTATATCAACCGTCTGATCGAACGCGACATTTCGATGGAAGCTGTCATGATGGCGGGTCATCTGATCAATATTCGACTGGAACAAAATGACCAAGAACGGATCATACGCCTGTTCCAAGCGCTTGAACCGGTCAACAAAGGCAGGCATAAGTACTATGCCATCATTTCCGTCTTTGCACATTACGTTGCGCCTAAATTTCATGAAGTCCAGGATAAAGCCTTCATCAATAGGCTCATGCTTGAAACCCCTTTCATCAACTTGGCTCTGTCGTTCTACGTACCAATTATGGAATTGAATGGCGAGTACGGCAATCACGTTGAGATGATGTTGAACATATCAACCAATGATGAACATCAGGGTTTTGGCCACAGCCTATTGGCAACACGGGCCCTCCTCAATGGCAACCGACAGCTGGCAATCGAACACTTTAATAAGATTCCGAACGGTACTTATTTTTCGATTCTCGAAGGACGAATTGCCGTTTTGGATTACCTCTTACACGGAGTGAACGAAGAAGAAATTGGGGATCACTTCAGCCCGCCGGTGAACCACGAGATTTTCTTTTTCAAACCTGTTACCCCCCTTCTTGTCGCATTTGGAAAGCATGAACTTTTGGAGCGCCTCATGCATGAGAACAAACTGCTCGAGATTACGTCTCAGCACTGGATGGAGGAGTCCGTCAAGAAGCAAACAGAGTTGGCAATGGCATGGATTTTCGCAAAGCACGGAAAGATTACAGAAAGTAAGGCTGCGTTGGAAGCCCTAAAAGACACAACGTTTCCAAACGACTACCAAGGAACGTCGCAGCTGATTATCGCTGCCACAGAAGCCTTGTTCCAAGCTTGATTACATCCAAGGTCGATTCGTCGCTTCAGCCTTGTACAAGGCAATATCACGCAATTTCATGGCCGTTTTTTTCGGAATGTACCGGACGGCAACGGGTCCAGCTGCAGTGTAAATCCGAGCATGCGCGAGTGAGCGTCGGCGCATCAACCAACTTTCAGTGAGGACAACGCGTTGCGCCTTGTGCAACTCAGTTCTTAGGTGCTTCTTACGGAGCCAACCCTTATGCATACAGAGCTGCTCCTCGTATACCGTCAACAGGATACTGTGATATTGCTTGATTGCCCCCACGTACAACCAAACTCCCCAAAGGCACCCAACGATTTGCATCCATCCATCGCCCCAGACCCATAGCGGTGCCACCACAACTGTCCTGAAGATCAACATACGGATCAACAACATTTTGTGAGGTCGGATTACCTCCGCCTCGCCTGAAACCGGTGGAAAAAGTATGGCATTGAGTCGTTCAGCGTGGTCGCACTCCAACCCTGGAATCGCCATGCTGACACCCCCCTGCGCTGCTTCTGATTGTGCCCGTGCTTGGTGAATCCGAAACGTTTCAAAGCCCATCAATCGTTGTAACACGCCGCTGCTGCCTTCCAACATTTGCACCTTGTGCAAAGGGATTTTAAACTCAAATTTCTTGAGCAATCCACCTGATAACTCGAGCCCTTCCGCTTGAACTCTAACCTGCAGTTTGTAGTACCGCAACACGGCACCTATGAGAGAAACGAGCATGCCGAGAACGACAACTCCAATGGTGAAAAACGGAATCAAAAGCACCCACAAAAACTTCAACAGCCACCACGTATACATTGGGACATCCGAGAGCCAATCGGTCAAAAGACCTTCCAAGGGTTCTGCCAAGGCTACGACGGAACCAAAGGCAATCAGTGCATTGCGCAGGTGATTCTGGGTCAGCCCCACTTTAAACAATCGACTCCAAGAGAGGGCAATCAATTGTGTACTATTCGACGCCGATTCTGAGGTTTTGTTATCCTGTTCCGTGTAATCCCTCACACCCCCGGACGATAAAATGGATTTAAGCGCCTTCGCTTGCTGCACTTTAAGTGCTGCAATTTCCACTTCTGCACCACTGGTGCCTGCTGTGTCCACCTTGACGCTCATTACACCAAAGGCCCGTTGCCAAATCGATTGCTCGAGGTTGACGATCTGAATGCGTTCAAAGGCGATTGTGATGCGCTCGCGCTCCAAGACTCCACGGCGAATGACCAACGCTTCCTCTGTCACTTGAAACGTAAACTTCCAATACTGCAGAAGGGCACTCAAACAGGCAATGGCCAGCACAGCAAAGCCAATCCATTCTCCGTAGGCACGAATGTTATCGGAGACGGCTGCACCTGCCAAAATCGGCCAGAACCCGCGGATGAATATCCACGTGTAGTTGACGATGTATTGAAAAACACCCGTGGGATGTTGTCGCAAAACCGGGAAATGAGCCGGGTGCGGTTGAGACTCTTCGGCGGGATTATGATTGGCTGACACGCTCATCGAGTTGTTGCCTAAGGCGCTTAGCCCGATCCACATCCATACCGGGCACACGCAAATTAGCACCGGAGTGGCCCGCGGTATATAACTTCAACGTACACACACTGAATGCGCGTGCTAAAGGGCCTTGAGCAATCTCGCTGTGTTGGACGCGGTTGAAGGGCACAGTAATGGTCTCACGCTTGAAAAATCCTGATCTATAGCTCAAGTCGTGTTCACGAACGACCACTCCACGCAATGGAAACCCTTTGACCTCTTCAATGGCCCACATCAATCCAAAGGCAAAGGCTGCGCCCAAGGCCAGCCAAACGCCCCATCGAAACGTGTTCAACTCTTGCCATTCAAACCACATCAATACACCCAATGCTGCGAACACCAACAGCATAACGATTGCAAAAATAGCCATCCGCAGGGCCCGGTACCTGAGCGGCAGCCCTTCAAATTCTTCCTCTTGAAGGGAAGGTAAAGCGTCAATGCGCACGGATGTGTTGGAAAATAAAGACATGAAATGGCAACCCTGAATGTACGCGAAACCGTGTAATTCCAGTCATTGGAATACCCTGGATATGATATGATAGATGACAGGGCTCCTGCCTCGCCTGAATTCACAGAGGCATCGCCACCACTTCCTCATGCGGGGTTAATCACAATGAGGTAAAATCAAGCTTCATACATTACCGACGATTAATCAGAAGCTTTGACGCAACCCGCGGACGGGGAAGCAAAAGGACAACGGAACGTATGTCCGTTGTCCTTTTTGCCCAAACGAATTCATCATATCACTCCGACTTATCTGGCATCAAGCGACCGCAGATCAATGCGACGACGAGACCAATGCCCAGCCCTTTCAGTAAATCGATAAGTACAATAGCCAAAATGGTCACAACAAAAGGAATGAAATGCTTCATTCCGCTCGCGTAGATGCGTTTGAACGTTGCGGGCTTTGCAAGTTTGTAACCTACCAAAAACAGCACCGCCGCAAGGCTACCAAGCGGAATGTAGGTGAGCAGATTTGGAGCTAGCAGAAAAAACAAGAGCAACCACGCACCGTGCAAAATTGCACTGAGCTTGGTCGCATTGCCCGTTTGGATGTTCGCAGATGAACGAACAATCACTTGGGTGATGGGCAATCCACCAATCAATCCACTTAAGGTGTTTCCAACCCCTTGCGCCAACAATTCCCGGTTCGTTGGGGTCACGCGTTTTTCAGGATCTAATTTATCAGTTGCCTCAACGCAGAGGAGGGTTTCCAAGCTCGCGACAACAGCAATCGTCACAGCCAAAACCCAAATTGTACCATCTCCAATGGCTGAAAAATCCGGGAACGTCAGGAGCGATCCCCAAGCAGACGGGTCAATGCCATTGGCCGTGTGACCTGTGGGTACATCGACCAATTGTTTCGTGGTCAATGCACCTTCCCCGCCCCGCGTTATCAAGTGCACTGCAATTCCTGCAAGCACTGCGGTCAAGGATCCAGAAAGCACTTTAGTGAACTGCTGGGCCTTCATAAAAGAAGTCTCCCACAGGATCAAAATGGCAAGGCAGACAAACGTTACGACTGTGGCCGTGGCTGATGCATAACCGATGTTATCTCCAAGCAATAACAAAACATCAAAAACCTTTTCTGCTTTCTCAGCACCGGCAGCACCGGCATACCCCAGTCCGTGGGGGATTTGCTTGATGAAGATGATGATTCCAATGGCCGCCAACATCCCAGAGATGACACTGGACGGAAAATACTTCCCGACAACACCGGCGCGTACGATGCCCAACACCAATTGAGCCAATCCACCGATTACTATCGCAAGGAGAAATGCTTCGAATCCTACCTCCTGGATGCCATCATAAACGATGACTGCGAGGCCGGCAGCTGGTCCGGAAACGCCCACATGACTCCCAGAAATGGGTGCAACAACAAGTCCGCCAATGATGCCGGCGATTAAGCCGGCGATGGGCTCCGCTCCCGAAGCCAGTGCAATGCCCAGGCAGAGCGGCAATGCAACCAAAAAAACAACCAAGGATGCAGGAGCATCCTTTCCAATATGTGTAAACATGAAGTCCGAAAAATTGAATTGAAAAACGAAAAAGCGCGCAGTCCGATGCGGACTGCCGAGGTCTTTACGCCTTCATTTCCGGAGGTTCAAATACGCCTCGTGTGTAAGGTGAGTCCCATACCCGATTTGCCGTAGACGAGAGATTGAGGTTGTGCGTCGCCAAGGCTTCGGCTTTCCGTTCCGCCAAATCCGACCATTTCTTTAGCTCGTCATCTGCAGCTTCCTCTTCTCCTTCTTTGTTCTCCTCACTGCGCTCATCGTCCGAATCTGCGATGAACCATACGACCTCTTCTTCCCCCCAGTCAAAAGCGGATGCACATGGCATTACCACCCAACAGACGATGGACAGCAAGCTCAGCGTGTGTGCCCAGAATGCACGATGTGAAGAACCAAATTGCACACCGTAAAACTATACATTAGAATTCAAGGTTACGCCCTCACAAATGTCAAAATTTTACACTTTTTAAAATAAACTACTCTCATAGATCCATTAGGAAACCCGCCAGGGTCACCGCGGCAAAAGCAAGGTCATCAGGAAGTTATTTGCGGCCTTTCGCATCGAGCCAGATTTCCTCGCTGCATTGGCTGAAATTGAGAAAGCCGATGCCGATCGGCCGTAAAAACATGGTAGCCCATAATCCGTGTCAACCCTGCGGGGGCATCCCAGGTCAGCGCCGCAGTGGTGGTACCGATGGCCGTGGTTTGGTCCCACCGAAAGCCATCGAGGAATCGACCGTATTGCGACCAGTTGACTGCCCCGACGATGCGCTCATTATCGAATGCGATTCGCTGACGTCCCGCCGTGAAGCGAGTGTTGGCGTTCGGTTTCCATGCACCCCACGATTCGGTTGCGGCTATTGCACCGTATCCGCTTGTATTGCCTGCCATATCTCCAAACATGCGCACGTCCTGGAAACCCAGACGAACCTCCCACTTTTCCGTTCCGTGATGCCACGTCAAGCGGGTGCGTTGCATGGTCAGCAACTCCCCAGATTCACCCTGCTGACGGAGTCGCTGGTATCCATCACGCCATTCCGAACGCGGACGTACTTGGAGCATGATGCGGTCTTCAGCAACTCCCTGGTCTTGGGCGCGCAACGGCGCCTCAGCGAGTGCAACGAGTCCTCACACTGAAAGAACAGCATACCTCCCCCACGCTTTCAACCTACTTTTCATTTTGGCCTTGTAGCGCTTTTCAGTTCCATCCAATTTCATTCCACCGCAAAAATAATTAAGCATTTCGGACTCTCGCAACCTGTCGGCCATGGCATCGTTTCACAAGCATGTGATTCCCAAGGAAATCACGGCAGGCCCCAGAGATGGCGTACTGTCCGGCCTCTGCCAGCTCCGCATGGTGGTTAAATTGCACCAAACTATTACTTGCGCTGAACATCCAAACCAACCAAGTGTTACTTTTTTGATTTGCAGTATGTTAACATGAAATCTTTTTTACTAGAAAGCGCAAATACGATCCTATCCGAATCCACCCGGTCCCGGGTGGAACGTGGATTGGTCGGTTTAGCATTGGGAATGTTTGTGCTGCACCTGGCGCTGTATGGTATCAACTTGATTTTTGAATTGAATTGGCCCGCCGCCTACTTCAGCCATCCCCTCCAGACGCTGTATACACCTTTCTCGGCCATTCTAGTAGCAGAGGTATACCTACTCATCCACTACTTACCAACCTCATTTGCGAGGTCAATGGGCAAACAGATGGAAATTGTAGCCCTGATTGAAATCCGATCAGTCTTCAAAGACGTGGACTTCACCACAAAATGGCCTTGGGAAGCGGATTTCTTTCCGCACCTGATGGGAGCCATGGTCGTAGGCAGCATATTGGTGGCCTTCTACCGCGTCTTGCCAAGGCGCATTGCCCGTATTGAAGAGGTCGAACTCCAGCGATTTATTGAATTTAAGAAAATCTTAGCCGGCTTTCTGTTTGCATACCTCATTTTCCTGAGCGGATGGTCCTTCTTCACATGGGCATACGACCTCTATGCCGGATCAAACTGGGCCCTGCATGACCCCAATGACTTCTTCTACAACGACTTCTTTACGGCTCTTATTTTGGTCGACGTATTGCTCCTGGTGATATCCTTTCGTTACCTATCAGATTTCGGCTTGGTGTTCCGCAATTGTGGATTCATTATTAGTACCATCCTCCTTCGCCGTGCGCTGGTCATCGAGCCTTGGCACGCACTCGCCTACGAGACGACAAGTGCCTTTTTGGCCCTGCTGGTGCTCCTGTTGCACCGAGGGTTATCAAGCAATGAACCGGAGGAGTGATTCGGACGTGCTCAATGCTCTTCTATTGTGCCTTCCAAGTCTGCACCGAACATTGCTACGCCTCGGCTGTCCGGTGAGGACCACGCTCGAAACATACCTGCGCTGTTGCAGACCAGCGAGATGGCACCCGATGCATTTATAGCGACCACACCTCCATCGCCACCCAGCGCACCCATTTCAGAAAAAACTGCACTTCGGCATGCCTCGACAAGCGTTTCGCTGCCGTGCAGCATTCGGCCGTGAATATCTTGAGCTACTCCTGTCCGGATGAAATACTCCCCCCATCCAGTGGCGGACACAGCACAGGTCCGATTGTCTGCCCACGTTCCGGCACCTATGATTGGACTGTCTCCAATCCTACCGTGTTTTTTATAAGTCATGCCACCTGTCGAAGTCCCCGCTGCTAGATTACCATGGCTGTCCAATGCCACGCATCCCACGGTTCCTCGTTTATCCGCGAGCGCATCCTTCCTTGTCGCTTTTCGTTTTGCCCGCAAATAGCGGCCATGTGCTTTTTGCGTGAAAAACCAGTCATCGGATGCAGGCTCGTGCCCCATGGCAGCTGCAAATTCACCGGCACCGCGCCCACTGAAAAATACGTGATCGCTAGAGTCCATCACCGAGCGGGCCACTGAGATGGGATGGCGGAAACCGCGAATCCCAGCCACAGCTCCGCAGTTCCGCGTAAGCCCATCTGCAATTGACGCATCGAGCTCTTGGATTCCATCGGCCGTGAAAACAGCCCCACGTCCAGCATTAAACAACGAATCATCTTCCATCAGCCGAATCACAGCTTCGACAACTCTTACACTCGAACTTCCCTCCAAAAGCATACTCTCCCCATGTGCGAGTGCGGCAGACAACGAAGCGCTGTACGCTGCCTGTTGCTCCTCCGATAAATCCTCTTGTCCAAAATGACCAGCGCCACCGTGAATAGCAATGGCCCAAGCTCGCGGTGCCCCAGAAGTTTCCTCAGTTCCCTGCGGACCGCATCCGATTGCCATGCCTAAGAGCACGCCACCCCACATTGCTATCGTTGTTCGCTCCATGATTCTTTTTATTCAACTGGCTTCGTTCCTGATACAAATAATTTGCCGTTGTGGGATTCTACCCCTACGGCTTGGTCGTAGCCAATGGTTGTCACCTGAATATCCACAAATCCGGCCTCTTCCATTAGTGAACGAAGGCGAGATGAAGAACAATAGTGTAAAAAAGCCACGTGCTCTCCCAGTGTCCTTCGGTAAAAAACATCTCCTTCTTCATACCCCTGATGGCCCAGCCTTTGATCATGAAATTGTTGAATAGCCTCGGGACCC
>DCPZ01000058.1 GCA_002323795.1 Flavobacteriales bacterium UBA1531
CAGCTGAGATTTCGTCTCAGTATAAAGATGGGACAAACGATCAGAATCGTGGAGATAAGGTTGGTCCAGTGCGCGTGCACGGCACCATGACATCCGTGACATCTGGAGATGTAATTTTATATGAAAGCGAAGGCCGAAACGCGTCTGAGATTGCGCGAACGAAACTGGTGAATCGTGCTTTTGATTTCGGCGAATTAGAACTTGGCCGTGGCTTCTTCAAAATCAGCTACAACGGAGAAACCAATGCCACAGATATCATCATCAACCCGGATGAACCGGAACTATTCATAGAATTTAAGTCAAGCCGACTGAGCGCAACGAAAAGCGCTGCTGGCTCTGTTGAAAATACAGCTTGGTTTGCTTTTCAGACCAAACAGACTCAACATGATCAGGCTGTGCGAAAGCTTCGCCAAGGGATCAAAGACGCCGGCGCCTTCCGAAGCCGAATCGAAGGACAAATCAAGGCCAAAGAAAATGAGTTTGCCACAGAGCAACACGCCATGATGGATGCCCATCCAGGAACTTACTTTGCCAAATGGTTGGGTTGGAAAAATCCGAAATACCCCACTTTGCAGGGGCGATTTTTTGAAGACATCGACCCCCTAGACAACAGCGCTGTGCGATCGATGGCATTGAGCGATCGTATCCAAAAGATGATGCGCGCTTTCAGCGGAGGCACAGATAGCGGTTTCCTCGCGTGCATCGACCTGGTTAAGGCGCATTTTGAGCCCAATCCCGTGGCACTGGAGAGTGTTCTATACTCCATGCTAGATGGCTTTTACAACACGGGAAAAGAAACAATCTGTCAGTACATTTTGGACAATTATATTTTCGATGAAGATTGCGGGGCTGATTTAAGTGATGCAATTCGACTCCGTGCCCAAGGCATCATCAATTTACAAGTGGGAAAGACTCCCCCCAATTTTCAAATCGATAAGTGGGATGGAGGAACACTCGACTTATACCAAACAGCCAAACAAAATGAATACACGCTTCTTATGTTTTGGGCATCCTGGTGCCACAAATGCGAACAAGAAATGCCTAACATTGGACCGATGTACGCAAAACACAGCTATAAAGGTTTCGAAGTCATTGGCATCAGCTTGGACCAAGTAAAAGCAACTTGGGAAAAAGCCATCAAAGACAATGGCATGACCTGGCCGAACGTGAGTCAATTGCAAGCATGGAATAGCCCCGTGGTTGGTGACTACAAGGTCACTGCAACGCCAACCTACTTCCTATTGGACAAGGAAGGCAAAATTGTGCTGAAGCCCAAGCGATACTTTGAAGTCGACAAATTCTTAAACGAGAATTTAAAATAAACGACTCGAGCTTTGGAGTGGGCTTTTATTGCTCGTGATTTCGCCACAAGCTCAAGATCACGCCATCGGCCAAGCCGACCTTTGGAACCCAGATGAAATCAGTCTCTGCCAACTCGAGTATTTTTAGGTAAATCTCTCCTGCGGGAATAATCACATCGGCTCGGTTACTCTTCAACCCAAACAACCTTGAGCGCTGTTCCAACGGCACATCTTCCATCTGTAGCTTGATTGAAGCAATGGATGAAGCAGGCAGGTTTGCATCCTTTTCCAATCGCGCAATGCGATGATAGCGGTTGATGTTGCCCCCTGTTCCAATAGCAAGCCAAGGCTTTTCGCCTCGGAATTCGCGCATGAACGCTTCGATTCTGTCCCACTCACCCTCTGGCGTCGTAGCCTTCAACATGCGCACAGCACCTAGCTTGAAACTTTTCATGGCAATTCGCTCGTTGTCTCGAACAACAGAAAGCTCAGTGCTCCCGCCACCTACATCGATACAAAGCAAATCGCGGCTGAATTTTTGGCCGGCATCATCAAAATTCTGAAAAATAAGTTCTGCTTCTTGCTCACCGCTCAAGCACTCGATTTCAATGTCCGTTTTTCGCAAGATGGTGTGTATGACATCATCGCGGTTTTTTGCACTTCTAAGCGCGCTCGTCGCCACTGCTCTGAACTTGGCTACGTCTTGAACATCGATCAGGTGTCGGAAAGCAATCATCACTTTGACCAAACTTTTCACCTTCGTTTTGGACAACTTTCCACGTTCAAAAACATCACTCCCCAACCGCAACGGCACCCGGTAATACGCGATGCGCTCCTGTTCAAATCCCGAGTCAGCGGACGCATTGACATCCTTAATCAAGAGGCGAATCGCATTCGATCCTATGTCGATGGCAGCGTAGCGCATGGGTTATAAAATTAACGCAGAAATCGATTTAGTCTTGAGGTTCGGCGTAAATCTGCTGCGTTAATTCAGATGCATTTACGGATTTGCTCCCTTTTTTCGGTTGGATAAATGAATTTGAAAAGTGAACATCTATTTTCCGGGCATGAACATTGTCTTTGAGCTGATGATCTAAAAACTGCGCCAGTACCGACTGCAATTGAATATCTTCAATGGGGACACTGACCTCGATCCGATGATCCAGATTCCGCTTCATCCAATCCGCAGAGCTCAAAAAGTACTTTGGAGCGCCATTGTTCTCAAAGTATAGGATTCGAGAATGTTCGAGGTAACGCCCCAAAAGACTGCGAACCCGAATGTTTTCGCTCATCCCTTTGACCCCAGGAATCAAAGAGCAAATGCCACGAACAATCAAATCAATGCGCACTCCCTCGCCGCTTGCGGCGTACAATGCTTCAATCATATCAGCATCAATGAGGTTGTTCAACTTTAGAATGACCCGCGCAGGAAATCCTTTTCTTGCATGCTCTGTTTCTTTTTCAAGCAATTGCAGAAAGGTAAGACGCGTCTGGTAGGGACTTACAATCAGACATTCAAACTCAGGGCGCTCGTAATTGTTGGAGAAAAAGCTGAAGAGCTTGGCAATCTCTCCGGTGAGTTTTGGTTGAGCTGTAAACAAACCAAAATCACTAAACACACGGGCCATTTCTTCGTGAAAATTCCCTGTCCCAATGTAGCCAATGCGCTGGAGCTCTCCATTCACTCGTCGGTCAATCAAAAACATTTTTGAATGCACCTTCAGACCGGTGACTCCGAACTCCACCTGTATACCTGCTTCTTGGAGCACATTAGAGATCTTGATGTTATGTCGTTCGTCAAACCGAGCGGCCAACTCGATAACCACCTGCACATCCTTGCCATTGTATGCCGCATTGACCAGAGCATTGATAATCTTGGAGTTTTGTGCTACCCTGTACAGGTTGATGCAAATGCGTTCTACTGAAGGATCGATGGCAGCTTCGCGTAAGGCATCCACTACCTGGCCAAAATTGTGGTAAGGGTAATGCAACAGCACGTCCCGCTTGGCAACCTGATTGAGCATGCTGCTTTTCCCCTGAAATTGACTGTGCTTTCGAGATTCTTGTTTTGGGAAGACCAAATCACTTCGCCCAAAGTCCGGGAACTTCATCAAATCCTTACGATTGTGATAGCGCGTTCCGGAAATGACATTTTCACCTGCTCCCAAATCAAGCTTTTTCATGACCAAATCCAACATAGCTGCTGGCATATCACGGTCATAAATCATTCGCACAAAATCACCATTCTTGCGCTGGCTTACACCATCTGCCATTTTGTCCATCAACGACATGGAAAGATCATCATCCATATCAATTTCGGCATCACGAGTGACTTTGATCGCGTGTGCGTACAAACGGTCAGGTTGAAACAGTTGAAAAATCTTATGCAACTCCTTGCGAATGACATCATCTACAAAAGCAACCGATCGATTTTCCTGAGGTGAAGGCAAAATCACAAAGCGCGGACGGTGAGGCGGAATTTGCACAAGGGCATAGTCCTTATCCACTTTTGATCCATTTTGAGTTTCAAGCCCTACCACGAAGTACAACACACCGTCTTTCAAATCTGGAAATGGCCGGTCCACAGTGATCATGATCGGAACCAAATGAGGACGAATCTGCTGTTTGAAGTAATTCGACACAAACTCTTCTTGCTCTCCGGAGAGCTGTTCTTCATTGAGGATCCTTATCCCCTCCTCTTCTAACGCTTGTTCGACTCTTTCGTACGCTTCGTTGTATTCACCTTGCAACTGAACCACCCGATTTGTCACTGCTTCAAGCGTTTGCTGAACACCAAACCCAAGCGTGGTCACACTTGATTCATCCACCAACAAAGCCCGCTGCAAGTTGGCTACGCGCACACGAAAAAATTCGTCCATATTATTGGAGAAAATCCCCAAGAAACGCACCCGCTCAATCAGCGGATTATCCGTGCGCGCAGCTTCCTGCAACACGCGGTGGTTGAACGCCAACCAGCTTAGTTCACGGTTGATGAAACGATCGGAATGCACGGGGTTTCTAGTCACGACCAAATATACTTTTTAAGGTAGCGCAAAGCGAGGAAGCACGTAACTTTGGCTCATAAATTTCAAAAAAATCGCCATGCTCGTTGGTAAAACAGCTCCTCACTTTTCATCCAGTGCGTACATCGATGGGAAAGTTGTCCGAAACTTCTCACTCGACTCCTACAATGGAAAGCAAAACGTTCTGCTCATATTCTACCCGAAGGATTTCACAGGGCTGTGCCAAAGCGAATTGGTAGCTTTTCAGGAGCGATTGGGCGACTTTGAAGACAGGAATACCGCCGTAGTAGCCTGCTCAACAGATACAGCAGACACACATGCTGCAGCGGCGCGCGTTCCTCAGGATCAAGGAGGCATTGAAGGAGTCACTTTCCCGATTGTAAGTGATGCAAACAAGACCATCGCTACCAATTATGATGTCATCAGCGGTGATTACGAATATTCTGACGAAGGGCTACTCACCTGCAATTCCGAAATGACTGCTCTTCGCGGGTCGTTCCTCATCGATAAAAACGGCATGGTTCAACATCAATTGCTCAATTTCTTCACTCTTGGGCGCAGCGTAGATGAAGCCTTGCGCATGGTGGATGCGCTCTGTCATGTGCAAGAGAGCGGTCAAGGCTGTCCAGCCAATTGGACCAAGGCTTGATGTTGCTCAGGAGGCGACGGCGACTCCTTTCTTGAGCCACTGCGTCATGCGATTAGTCGCCGATTGGGAACCTTCCATCCTCATGGCTACTAGGTGTCCACCCCGGCTAAAGGTTATTCTGACTTCGGCCTTACCCGGAGAATCGTGCGATGGTTCGTCAATCACCTCTAGCACCTCGCCGCATCGAATTGGAATGGCATAAACTTCCAGCCGGACTTTGGTGAAGGCAACTACACCGTTGGTGGTCCGCAAAAAATTGACTCCGGTGCGATGAGTCAGGTCATTGCGCATGGTTTCCAGTTCCGCTAATCCTTCGGTTGCGATTAAATCCATTTTGGGCGATCCCAATGGATTTCCTTTGAGCGACTGACGAATTCCATCCAACCATGGCCATCTCGGTCCGCAAATCGCATGAACCTCGTTCCATCGGTTGGGGTCATTGTAGGTTACGTTCCAATGCATCATGGTATCTGGTTCGGATCAAGTGGGAAAATCTCGCCGAGGCGATTCCAGTGGGATTGAAAAGCCCCTTGGGGGTCATACCGCTCTGATTGCCATTCCACATCGAACTTTCTTTGCGGTCGAGGATCGTTTCCTATTCCAGCCACGTATAGCCAATTGCCCGTATTGCTGCAGGGGTCAAAATCAATCAACCAATGCTCAAACCAAGCGGCACAAGCACGCCAGTCCAGTCCGAGGTCATGAACAGCATATGACGCGACATTTTGACGCCCTCGATTGGACATGAATCCCGTGAGGCGGAGTTCATGCATGTTCGCATTCACGAATGCGCTGCGCGTGTTGCCAGTACACCACGCCTTCCACTGCAACGGGTGATGTGAAACTGGATTTCGCGGCGCCTCTTTTAAGCCTGTCGCATGCCAAATTCTTTTGCCATGCTGCGAGGCCACAAATCGAAAATAGTCGCGCCACAACAATTCAAAAATGAGCCAATACGTGCTATCATTCGCGCCCTCATCCTCTTCATAACGCCGGATCGCATGATATATGGATCGGGGGCTAATGCATCCCCAAGCCAACCAGGGACTGAACTTACTGGAATAATCCCATCCCAACATGCCATTTCGGGTTTGTTTGTACTCACTCAACCCTTGCATTCCCCAGAAGTAATGATTCAATCGTTTCCATCCTGGAACCGCTCCACCATCGAAAAGCATGGTATCGTCGGGCAGTCCTGTTAGGCGAATTGGGAGTTCGAGCGAAAGCGCTGATTCCGATGTCTTCGTAGGAGGCGAGGGCAGGGCAGGAACAAACAACTCGTCTCGGATATCGAGTCCTCGCTTTTCTACTTTATTTCTGAAACGCGAAAAAATCTCCGGCAGATCTGCTACTGCAAAAGGCAAATCCTCGGGATGAACAAGTGTTGCCCCCTCCAGCGTGTGATGTGGAAGTGAAGCTGCAACTGCTTCGGCAGTTCGAATTTCCTCTGCAGTGTGACACCTTTGAGAAAAAACCGTGTCGCAATTCCATTTCTCAGCCGCCTGCAGAATGGCCTCAACGGGGTTGCCTTCAAGCAAAACAAGGTGATTGCCATTTTTTCGGAGATCCAAATCCAAATCCAAAAGGCTTTCCATCATGAATCGCCGTCGATGAACACCCATACGCTCCTCGCCACGACTCCATTGTCGACCCTCCGGCATTACAAAAACAAACACGGCTTCATCAGCCTGTTCTGCCATAGCTGTTAGTGCTGGATTGTCCAACAATCTCAAATCCTCTCGAAACCAGTACAATGCTCTCATTACAGTTCTTCCAATCGATTCAAATTCATCGTTGCCGTGTCAAGCAGCGCACGTTGCTTGTTAGGGTCCATTCGATCCCACGTGCGGTAGGCCATCCCGATGCGCGGGTTGCGTTCCAGTTTTTCTCGGTGGCGCTCATAAAAATCCCAATACAGTGCGTTGAACGGACAAGCTTTTTCCCCCACTTTTTCATTGGGATCATAGTGGCAGCCTTTGCAGTAATGCCCCATTTTTTTCAAATATTGGGCGCTGCTCACATAGGGCTTTGAGCCCACAATTCCGCCGTCAGCGAATTGACTCATCCCACGTGTATTTGTAATCTCAACCCATTGCAGGGCGTCGATGTATACACCCAAGTACCATGCGTCTAGTTCGTCTGGATTGATTCCCGCAAGCAGGGCAAAATTACCGGTCACCATCAAACGCTGAATGTGGTGAGCATAGGCGTACTCCATCGTCTGATCAATCGCATGAGAAACGCAAGCCATTTTTGTCTTACCCGTCCAAAACCAACTCGGAAGTTCCCGCTTATGCTCGAAAAAATTTAGCGTTTCGTACTCGGGCATATGAGCCCAGTAAACGCCTCGCATGTATTCTCGCCACCCCAAAATCTGCCGAATGAAACCTTCTGCTTGAGAAATATCAATTCGCTCTGGTTCGCAATGATAGGCCTGCTCTACCGCATCGACCACTTCCGCAGGAGACAAAAGCTTTGCATTCATCACAAAACTCAGACGGGAATGGTAAACGCTCCAGCTGTTGGTTGTAAGCGCATCCTGGAAATCTCCAAAATGCGGCAGCAACTCATCCACGAAATATTCCAAAACTTGCAGTCCTTCGGCACGTGTAATGGGCCAACCGAATCGTTTTGCATCGATGCGGCCCGTGGTTTTGACACCTGACGCTTCAACGACTTTTACCAAACCCTCAACATTGCGGTCCAATGTCAATGGAAGCGGAGGCATGTGATCCTTAGGCAACTTCTGCCGATTGGATGCATCGTAGTTCCAACTCCCACCTTCAGGTTCATCAGCGGCTGTCATCAGCACCTCGTGCTTCTTCCTCATGACCCGGTAGAAATTTTCGAGTCGGTAGGTCTTTTTCCCTTTGAAGAATAAAGCAAGTTCTTCTCGTTGCGTGTAAAAATGATCCGTGTCAACGACTTCAACTCCCAGCCCTCGACCCTTTGCTTCATCGCTCCAATTACTCAATTGTTCGTCCAAACGGTATTCATCGGGGAGCTGGTAACTCACTTTTTTCGCTCCCACCTCATTCGTGATCCAATCGAGATTGTCTGTGAGCGATTGCAAGTTGCGAGAATCGTCCAGAGTGAGGTAGAAAAAGCGGCAACCCACTGAAAAGCGCTCGGCGGCAAATAACCGCATCGCACCAAAAAAGGCGACTACCTTTTGCACATGATGCGGAGCATAATCCGTTTCTTGACGCATTTCCATCATCACATAAATCGCCTCAGTCTCTGGCTCTTCATCGAACCACGAATGCATGGAATTGAGTTGGTCCCCCAAAATCAAACGCACCTCTTTTGCAGGCTTCAAATCCTGCAATCCCTGGACGGGTTGGAACCAATCTTCAAGCATGCGTCGATTTCGAAATGGATGAACGCTGGCTGCGACAGCGTTTCGAGCAATAGCGCACCTCATCCCAGCAGGATTCCCACTTCTTCCTCCAAGAGAATGGCTTTTCACAAACCGCACAAAAACGGTCGGGTGGAAATTCTGAGCGGCGCATATAGAGTAAACCCCAACAGAGCGTCAAGGTTCGCACACGTGGTCCGAATTATCCTTTTTGCAATGCCTTCAATTCAGACCATTTCATGGGGACTGGATTCGCCTTGACCGCACGAGGCACTTCCTGATCTTTCAGGAACTTCAGCACCAACTCATTGAAAAGCTCAGGTGCCTCAATGCTGCAAACGTGCCCACAGTTTTCGATGACTGTCAGGCGCATGTTTTTTTGGATCTGCGCAAATCGTTTCGCTGCACGCAAAAAAATATGGTCCTGACTCCCCATGACCAAAAGTCCCTTCTTCATCACAGGACGGTGGATGTACTCATTCGCTAGATTGAAGAACGGTTTGTACAATTGAATCCACTTCATGTACTCCCGCGTCGACAGCTTTTTACTCTGACGCCGAAAGATGTATCGGCTCAAGCGATGATTTTTTCGAGGTAAGACGATGAAACTGAACATCCAATACAGGGCTCGATAGGGCAGAACATGAGAAAGCAGCTTGCCTGAATGGACAAACCAGTGCATCATACGGCTGCCATCAAATATCGCGCCGGCCATAACCATGCGATCTATCAGCGCAGGTCGCTCAATGTCAATTTTTTGCAAAATGACGCTGCCAATGCTCAAGCTAATGAAATGCGCTTTTCTGATGTTCAGATGATCGACAACCGCTAAGATATCTTTCGCAACAATATCGAAGTCATAAGCCGGAAATGCGGGCATTATCTCCTTACTGCGCCCGTGGTCCCTCAGATCGATGAGCAAGAGTCGAAAATGAGGGGCAAATGCTTCAATCTGGAATTTCCATGTCCGAATGCTGCCACCAGCTCCATGGATAAAGACCAGCCAAGGAGCGTCTGGATTTTCCGAGACGATTTCATGGTGCAACAACGTCCGTTCAGAATCGGTCGGTACGGTCGATGCTGGCTCTTGTGTCGCTGAATTCGATGCCTCTGCATTCATGGCGCTAATTTCGTTGAAAATCATTCAGAAAAAGCAGTTCTAAGCATCTTCCCATCCCTTCATGAAATCAGACTGAGAATCCGGACTCTTCTGCTCAGGCTTGGCGTAGGCAAGCCTGCTTAATTTTTGCGTGACGTGGTAGCCGTCTAAGGAACTCAAAGCCACAACCCCAAGCCCCTCCAAGTCCAAATACCCATCCCGAGACCAAGCATTCTCTGGGAACTCCACCCATCGGATTTGTCCCACCACAAAACGACACTCATTTTGTGGGATTTTCCATTCATCGACACGCTCCAAACCCAATCGAACTGGAGCTTCCTCTACTGCAGGTGCTTCGAAACCACAACGGTAAATTGGTGTGAATCCCAACTCCTCAAATTCACTCGTACCCTCCGGATAACGAGCACTCGCTTGGTGGCCACGCTTGTACCAATCTTGACCAACATGATTCATCGTGAAAACACCGGTCTCTTGAATGTTCCAATACGTGTGACTGCCATGTTTCGGGTCAGATGGCGGACGAAATACTACGCCAATCAATGCCGGATCTGACCCCAAATGAACCGCAGAACTCACAATACTCAAATTGTGAGCACCATCGTCATTGCTTGTTCCAATGAGGTTTGCACTTTTGAATCCACTCAAGCTGTTTACCAACCGACCGCGCTTTCTGCGTGGCATCAATTCTAAATCGAAGTCATTGAGTGTCTTCATTTTCTGTTCTCATTTGCGGATTCCACTCATGCCGCCATCTGCTTGAAACACTTGCCCCGTTGTGAAACTTGCACCGCTTCCAAGAAGCCAAGCCGCCAGTGATGCAATTTCATCTGCCGTTCCAACGCGATTCAACGGATGACGCGCAGCAGACGCCTCTTTTTTGGCGTCGCTGCCAAGCAGACCGCTAGCCAACGGCGTATCGGTCAGGGACGGTGCAATGGCGTTGACTCGAATGTTTGGAGACCATTCAGCTGCAAGGGAACGAGTAAGTCCTTCCACTGCTCCTTTTGCCATCGCGATGCTCGCGTGGAAGGGCATTCCCGTTTGAACTGCGACAGTGCTGAACAAAACCACTGAGGCTTGGTCAGCCTTTCTCAGCAATGGCAAATTGGTTTGCAAGGTCTGGGCGGCTCCCCAAGCATTCACGTTCCAGTCCTCTAGTGCCACCTCCTTTTTCAGCCCTTTGAGCGGCTTTAAACGAAGGGTTCCAGGGCAATACACCAATCCATCAAGCTGTTCAGCAAAACCACTCAGATCGCAAGGATGGCTTACCGCATCAAACACCAAACTCTGATAATCTGAAGACTCTCCTTCTTGACGCTGAACGCCGCTGCGTGACACCCCAATAACACGGTGCCCTTCGGACAACAGATGTTCACGAAGTGCTGCTCCTATCCCTTTTGAATCACCAACAATGGCGATTGTTTTTGACAAGCTCATTGAGATTCATTTTGAAGTTTAATGAGCTCTTCCTCTACTGCAGCAGCCTCGGCCACAAGAGCATCAGAGCGCGAGCGATCGATCGTACTCATTCGATGCGCTTCAGCGAGCAAAGCGGCGTGTTTTTTTTGAAGTCGTTTCTGAGGGTCAGACTTGAATGGATTCCACATACCACTTCAACAACTCCGCCTCCCTCGTGTTCGACGCTATCCCAATTCTGCCAGTTTTGTCTTTAAGACCGTCAGCTTTGCAAGCGCATCCGATTCCTTCTTTCGCTCCAAATCCACTACATTTCCAGGTGCATTCTGAACAAAACGCTCATTGGATAATTTTCCCCGAACGCCCTTAAGGAAGCCATTCAAATGGTCAATTTCCTTTTGAATTTTTGCCTTCTCCGCTTCTACATCAACCGCCGCTCCAAAAGGAATGAAGAACGATGTAGTGCCTACAACAAAACCAAAGGCATTTGGGACCTTCTCTTCCACGCGCATAACTCGACTCAAATTGGTGAGTTTCATCATCGCTGCTTCCAGCGACCGCGGATAGTCCTCGCCCGGCTGGATGTTAAGCTCCAATCCTTCACGTTGTGGAATCTGATTGTTTTTCCGAATGGTCCGGATCTCTGCGACTGCTTGCTGAAATGGCATGAATTCCTGCAAAAGCGTTCTATTCTTAGTTTTCTTTACTGGCCATTGCGCAAGGCAAATCGCTTCTTCTGGATTGGTTCGCTCACGAATCCAATGCCAAATTTCTTCTGTAATGAACGGCATGAAAGGATGCAGGAGCTTTAGCAAGTCTTCAAAAATGACCACCGTGGCGTCCATCGTCTTACGATCAATCGGTTCACCGTAAGGGGGCTTAATCAGCTCGAGGTACCAACTGCAAAAATCATCCCACACCAGACGATATGTCGACATGAGGGCTTCGCTCAAACGGAATTCTGAAAATTGACCTTCCAACTCTTCAATCACCTCGTGAATTCGACTCTCCATCCATTCAACAGCAACCGCAGAAGACCCCGCCTGATCACGGGCATCGTCCACTTCCCATCCTTGGGTCAATCGGAAAGCATTCCAAATCTTATTCGCAAAATTCCGACCTTGCTCACATAATTTTTCATCAAATGGAAGGTCGTTGCCCGCTGGAGATGTGAGCAGCATGCCCACACGAACTCCATCGGCACCGTACTTTTCCATCAATGCGATCGGATCAGGACTGTTGCCCAAGCTCTTGGACATTTTACGCCCCTGCTCATCCCGAACAATCCCCGTATAGTAGACATTTTTGAAAGGCGCTTCTCCTCTGTACTCATATCCGGCAATGATCATCCGGGCCACCCAAAAAAACATGATCTCAGGAGCAGTGACGAGATCAGCGGTGGGATAATAGTAACTGACTTCCTCTTCCGTTTTGAGGCCATCAAACACTTGAATGGGCCACAACCAACTGCTAAACCAAGTATCCATGACGTCCTCGTCTTGGTGCAGATCAACGGCTTTCATCGATGCATTGCCCGATTTATGACGAGCCGCTTCGAGCGCCTCCGCAGCAGTTTTGGCTACGACAAAGTCATCCTCTCCGTCGCCGTAAAACCATGCCGGAATGCGATGCCCCCACCACAATTGCCGGCTTACGCACCAGTCCTTGACGTTCTCCATCCAATGGCGGTAACTGTTCTTAAACTTCGGTGGATGAAAGGCTATGGTTCCATCCATGACGTGATCCAATGCAGGCTGCGCAATTTCTTTCATGGTCAAGAACCACTGCAATGACAAGCGTGGTTCAATTACCGCATTGGTTCGTTCAGAGCGCCCCACACTATTGGTGTAATCTTCGGTTTTGACCAAATGACCCGAGGCTTCCAAGATTTTGGCCACTTCCTTTCGCGCTTCAAATCGATCCGCACCTGACAATGCTCCACCAGCTTCATTGACCGTTCCATCAGGATTGAAAATATTGATGCTTTCCAAATTATGCTTTTGGCCCAGATCGTAGTCATTTACGTCGTGAGCAGGTGTCACTTTTAGGCAACCAGTTCCAAATTCACGGTCGACGTAATCGTCTAAAATAATGGGAATCTCACGATCGCTCATGGGCACGCGTGCGTGCTTACCATGCAAGTGAGTGAATCGCTCATCCTCCGGGTGAATGCAAATCGCCGTATCACCCATGATGGTCTCAGGACGAGTCGTTGCAACAGTCAATGACTCACCGTCAGCTTCAGATACCTCATACCGGACGTAATAAAGCTTTCCATTTTCCTCGGTGTGAATCACCTCCTCGTCACTGAGTGCGGTTTGTGCAGCAGGATCCCAGTGGACCATCCTCTCACCACGATAGATCAAACCTTTGTTGAACAGATCGATGAAGGTGTCGACGACTCCATCATAATACTTTTCGTCCATGGTAAAACGGGTACGCGACCAATCGCAACTCGCCCCAAGCTTCTTCAATTGCTCCAAAATGATGCCGCCGTGCTCGTGGGTCCAATCCCATGCATGCTCTAGGAATTCATCACGACTCAAATCCGATTTCTTAATGCCTTGTTCGCGCAGTCGACGCACCACCTTCGCTTCCGTGGCAATAGAAGCGTGATCTGTCCCTGGAACCCAGCAGGCATTTTTCCCCAACATCCTCGATCTGCGAACCAATACGTCCTGAATGGTATTGTTGAGCATATGCCCCATGTGCAGGACACCGGTTACATTGGGCGGTGGAATTACAACGGTATAAGGTTCCCGATCATCTGGTTTTGATTCGAAGAAACCATTCTTCAACCAGAAGTCATTCCACTTCGTCTCCGAAGCATTAGAGTTATACTGAGCCGGCAATTCCATAGCTGTTCATTCAAAGGTTTGGCGTAGTGCAAAAATCGCATAAAAAAGAAGTCGTTCCTCAACGAAGAGGGACGACTTCTCAAATGGTATTTCTACCGAACGTTCGGTGAATATTATTCCTTATTGAGCGGCGCTCCTGTGGAGGCTGGCTTTACAGGTGCTCCTCCAGCATTGTTGATGTCAGATGCTTCCACTTTTCCTTTGATTCGGATGACTTTCGTTGGCTCATTCGATGCATTCGAAGTGATGGTTACGCTCTTATTGATTGGGCCAATGCGCTTCGTATCATAACGCACGCTAATGGCTGATGTAGCTCCTGGCATGATTGGCGTCTTCTCGCACTTTGGCACTGTGCAACCGCAAGATCCCTTGCATCGCGAAATGATCAAAGGCTCCGTTCCATCGTTTGTAACCGTAAACTCACAAGAACCGTCTGCTCCCTGAGAAATGGTTCCGTAATCGTGAACCTGTTTGTCCAAAGAAATGGATGGACCCTGTGCAATGGCTACTGTGAACGCTCCTGCGATCAAAAAGCAAGCTGTCAAAAATTGTTTCATAGCTAAATTTCTTATTTCGATATAAAGATAGTCAGATTCGAGGAAACGGAAACGCGTCTTCAGGAATTTGAGACAAATTCACATTTTCAAATAACTTGTCTCAACATTCGAGCCAAAAAAAAGGGACACACTTGTGTGCGTCCCTTTCTTTCAATCAGTCCATTCTGTTTTATTCGCAAGAGTAGCCGAATACAGAGAGGAATTGCAACAAGTCTGGCGTACCAATCGAACCATCGTCATTCAAGTCTCCAGGGCAATCGCTGCCTGTAGCAAACTCACATGATCCATCGTCCATATTGGCAGATGCATTGAAGTTTTCTGCATCTGCATAAGTGCAACCCAATGCAATAGCAGTCAAGCAATAGCCCTCTGCAGTCGAATTGAATGGATTGTATTCTGCATAGAATGGATCAGCACAACCAGCGCACTGACCACAGCTATTGAAACATGCCCCTGATGTCATTGTATCTCCCGAGACCTCTATTACACGGTTCCCTTCGTTTCCGCAGTCACCAACGCTTTCGTCCGCTCCCCATTCATCACCATTGATGAATTTGTACTCGTAAGAACCAACTTGCAATTGAAGTACCACCTCATGCACGCCATATCCCACCAATGGGACAACAATCGCCGATGGATCCCAGCCCTGGAAGCTTCCTGCCAAATGCACTCCAGCATCGGCGACCACTTCGTTTGACATGTTGATGCGGAAAGAAACCAAGTAGGTGCAACTTCCATCGTCAACGTTTGCTCCTTCCTCATAGTTCTGGGCTGAAGCGTCGGTACAACCATTGTAGTTGCAATCGCCCTCGTCTGTGGCGTTTTCATTGTAATTGTCAGCTGAATTGTCTTGGCATCCTACAACCTCTTGGCAATCCAGGACCGCGTCGCCATCAGTATCCGTGTAGTCACAAGCAACACTCAAATCACAAAAATCTGTGAAGCCACAAGCCATTGGATCTCCACAACCTAGGTTAAAAGAACTCGCTGGAGCTAACCAGAGGAAACTGGCACCTAGGATCGGTACTGCCGTCATCCAAACTCCATCTGTTTCTGTTAGGATCGCAATTCCTCCCGTTGCAGGATTAACAAATCGCACAACATCACCGCAAAATGAAATACTCGCTGCTGCCGCCAAGGGCTCGAGACTCGCTAGAAGCCCACCTGTCAAGTCGGTAATATTCATGTAATTCATGACGGCACCATCACCAGAACCCGGGAAGTTTCCGGACAAGGCAACATTGGGATTGACACTTCCATTGGCCTCACAATCAGCTGCAAACGCTTCATTCTCGGTTCCCGTTAAGGTTAAACCAACCAACCAAGTCACATCCTCACCTAGTGAGATCGTTTCTGTCTCATTGAAATCACAAGAGCCATCATCCTGGTTTGCAGCGCCATTGTAGTTGCATGCAATTACATTCATGCATCCTGCAACTACAAGGGAATTTCCATCGCAATCAAATCCGTCTTCCGCATATGTGCAACTTCCATCATCTGAAGTCGCCAAAGCATTGTAGTTGCAAGCTGAATCATCATTGCAACCTGGGCCTAAATCAACAGCGCCCAAGGCTACTGCCATTCGAGGAGCCAGATAATCTTGAATCTGATCAATCCAGAAAAGCGCTTCATCAGGACCCATCGTTGGGTTCAAAGTGAGCTGTGTAGCTGCGATGTTTGTACCCATAGCTGCATCCACTGCTGAAACGGCATCGAAATTCCACCACTGCCATGGCGAAGAATCAAATGGCTCGGATGGAGCACCGTCGACGTAATTGTTCAAAATTGGAAACAATCCATCCATGCCCTCATTACCGAAAGCAACTGCAGGGTCATCAAGGCCAATTTCCGCGAAAACAGCGTTGTTATTGGTAGCATATCCATTGATCTCAGAATGGACCGCATAGGAACCTGAAGCCTCAATCACAGGATCTCCTGTGGTAGGAACAACTACAATCGAAGTGCCATAAGGAGCAAACGGATCATGAGGACAGTGAAAACTAACCATCGGCATGTCGCCTTCGTCAAGCCAATTCAAATCGCCCATGGCTCCGCCCATGTTCATGGAGAAACCAAACGAACTGGAATATTCGGCATGATTCGCCATGCAAAGTGGAGTGTCCGTGGTACCGTCAGGGTTTCCATGAATTGCTTCAATGA
>DCPZ01000060.1 GCA_002323795.1 Flavobacteriales bacterium UBA1531
GTTTGATGCTCACTGGCGCTGTGGTCATGGCCCTCGTGATGACCCTCTTCAATCGGCGATTCGTGCCCTTCGGAATCGTGTGCGTGATCCTGCGACCAAAGCCCTGAATTCACACTGGAAAAGACCAGTGTCAGGAGGATTACAAATGAACTTAAAAAGCGACTCATGATTTGCGTTTCAGCAGAATTCGGGGCAAAAGTAATCAATGATTATCCGTCCCCATCAGTCTTCAACGAATTTCTTTACTCCAATTCGTTGAAATCTTCAATTTGATTTTTTTCGGGAAAGGGTTTGGGCTTCCATCACTAGAAAAAACGTATTCACGGCAAAGACTACAAAAAGCCCTAAAGAAAAATGAATCCGGTATTCCCCTCCCACCGCAACCAAATACGTTGTAACGATCGCAAGAGAACTAAACATTTTAATGGCTGTGGAGCCGTTCACTGCCGTTACAAATTGCATAGGAGAACGCCGAGAGGCACGGTTTAACCAAGACACCAGACCAGTCGTAAGAGCAAAGTAAAAGAGCACCGTGGCCAGCCATGGCCATGTCACCGCAAAGTCTTTAAACACCGGTAAAAAGATTCCCGAGGCATACAAAGCAACATTGACTAAGGTCAGGTTCAATAGGAACGATTTCATTTTGAAAGCTCTTTCACGGCCCCCCAGATTGCCAATACGGTTCCGAAGACTCCTCCAACCAACGTTCCAATTGGAGCAGATTGGCTTGATCTTTCATCCCACTTTCTTCCAATCCAAACGCAAATCCCTATGCTCCCTGCCATAGAAAATGCCAAGCCAGAGAACCTCATAAACGAGGGGGGCTTGCGGTTCGGCGAAGTTGGCTTTTGCGCCAATTGTTCGGACTGTAAGAGGTCTAGAGTCAGACGGCAGCCGTCTGACGAACGCCCGACTTAGACTCTTCCTTGTTCGCTTCACGCGTGGTGTTTGACTGAATGTCTTTCACCTTGGAGGTCAAATGCAGGCTTCCTGTCGCTTGAGCGCCATTCTCAACGGAGAGCTGTCCATACTGAATGTCGCCGTGAACTTTTGCGGAAGCCTTCAAAACGAATAATTCGTGGACGACAATTGTGCCTTCCATCTCACCTTCTGTCTCGCAATGAGCACAGGTGACAGTTCCTTTAATTTTTCCTGAGTTTCCGACGACTACGCGTCCTTTAGTGACCAACTCGCCTTCGAATGTCCCGTCGATGCGTACATTGTTTTCGCTGCGCAACACTCCCTCGAATGATGTGCCTTTAGCGATGCGATTTACCACGTTCTCTGAAGTGGGTTCTGGTCTTGGTGATTTCTTGGTCGATCCGATCATGAAGCAAAGGTAATTCGATTGCTCAAAAAAATCACAACTTATTCCTTGTCTGTTAAGTAGACTTTTTCAAACCAATCAATGTAGCTGTCCATTTCTTTGTTCTTGAACAGCGCAATGTAATTTTCTGTCGTGATTGTGAAGCTTCGATAACCGGATGTGTTGATCGATTCCAACATGTCCGTATTGGCTTTGAAAACTTCGAAATATTCGATGGAGTAATCTTGTCGCTTAAAATCCTTGACCAAGATGATTTGAAAATTTCTATTGATCAAATTGGCCGTAACTCGAAGCTGTTTTGACTCATAAAATGAAGCATTGAAATCACTTATGGTAGCTTTGAGCTCCTCAACATTGCCTCTGCCAACGGGAACCAGCATGCCAAAATAATGTTCGAGGTAAGGCTTGTGCTCCCACTCCACATCGATTTCTGAAGGCTCAGAAGCATTCGCCTCATCTTTTTCACCTCTAATTGAGGCGGGGTTGAGCGCTGCAAGTAAATCCCGTGCATACGCGCCTTCGTCAGTGTCTCCACACCACATGATGACCTTTTCCAATGCCTCATAATACGCTCTTCTGTCACCTCCTGTGCGTGCACTCAATGCGCCGATGCTCTGCGCTCTGAGTAAATCATATTTACACTTGTAAAAATTCGTGGGATTGTAATTAATGACCTCATCACACGTCAGTAAAACTTCTTGGTAAGCCTTCGCATAATAACGCTGCAAAGTCTCTTCATAGGCCAATCGCTCTTCTTCACGCTTGGCTTCCTCTTGGTCTACAAAATCTGGGTTTTCAATCAAGATGGCCCACTCTGAGTTGGGATATCGCTCCAAAACCAAACCGCTCCAGTACTCAGAGTTACACGTTTCACAAAATGGGCTTTGGTAGTTTTCTTCGACCTCCCGCTGCAGGTATGTGCGATAGAGTTGGTAGAAAGTTGTAGGGTGAAATTCACTTTCATCCATGCGCTCCGTTAATTCAGTCCACGTATCAATCGCGTTCTCTAAATCTGAGAGTTTTTCCTTGTAAACCAGTCCTGCATTGTAGTACGCCTCAGCGATCATGGCTACTGAGCCCTCACGCTCCACAGAATCGCATGGAAGTCCCGCCATAAGCTCCTCTGCCGACGGAATTTCGTCGCTGCTCATTTCAACAGACTCGGCGGAATTGTCATCACCTTCATCACCGCTTCCCAACTCATCGGAGAAAGCCAAGGTCATCTTCATCGAACGGCGCCAATGATCCTCAAGGATTCGATCTCCCCAAAAATCCCGGAAGTTCCTCCGGCCTGCGATTTTCAACTGTGCGTTGTAGGGCCAAAACATTCCTGCTCCTGAGTCTCCAGCATTCTCAAGTTCGGCGGCGGCGGCGGCGGCGGCGGCCTCACGTCGTTCTTCAGCTTCGTCCTCCAGTTGAAAAATGATTTCTTGAATCCGATCTGCACGGTCTTCTTCTGACAGATCGCAAATTTCCAACAAGCTATCCTGCTCGGTAATGACCATTAAATTGTCCACCAGCTCCGTGAGGTTGTCCGCCATCGCATCAACCTCATCAAACCTTTCATTGTCATCTTCCATGAAAGTGCGAGCGCTATCATAGTAAGCCTGAGCATTCTCATAATCCAGCTCCTCCATGTAGATGTCGCCAAGCTGCAAATAACTCTTCATGCGCTGACGCGTATTGTCCATGTTCACCAACAATGACTGCAGCAATAAGTCTACTCCTTCTTCTTTGCGCCTTTCTTCCAAAGCTAACGTGGCTAACGCGTAATAGATCTGGTCTTGATAAATTTCATTCTTATCATCCTCAAGCATTTCCTCGAGCAACTCAATGATGGGGTCGCTGTTTCCGTCACGTCGATCAAACGCCATCGCCTGCTTGATTTTTGAATAAAACTCAAGCTCATAGGGAGTTCGGATGTCAACCACCCGCTTGTATCGCTCAATGGCATCTTCGCTTTGACCTGCAAATTCATAGCATTGTGCCAGTATAAACAGTGTGCGAGCGCTGTCCTTTTCCTTTTCAATGTACTTCAGGGCCTTTTCCAACATGCCAATAGCCGCTTCTACATCGCCATTTTTCAGGTGGAAATCTGCATAAACTTGATACACGTATGCACGAACCGCTGGGTCTTCCACTCGGTTGATCTGAGCGGCTTTGATCAGCGTGTTGTTAGCTCGAACGCGATCATCCATGGCCATGTAGGTTCTCGCCATCCATGCATTTGACCAAGCCTGCGCGTCTGGATAATCCAAGGTTCTTACGAGGTATTGGAAGATCTCTAAAGCTTTTTCTTTCTCGCCTTTGATGAGGTGCGCTCGCGCAATGATGTCGTAGTTGTCATCGATCCACTTATTCAATTCTGGGCGCTTCATGTCCTTTTGATCCCGGCGAGCCGGTGACATGGTGTGCTTGTCTACAACATTCGTGCACTTCTCGATGGCGCGCTCCATTAGCGGATAGACCTGTTGCGCAGTGGTTTCGTCAACAGGTGGGAAAATAGGCAATATTTCATCCCAATTCTCTTTGTAGTCCTCCTTGAGAATCACCTCGGCTTCAGCCATCGCCTCTTTGGCATAGAAGAATCCGTTGTACTTCGCATGAGTGTTATGATAGGCTCTGTATAGCAATCCGTCCCGCGTTGTCGAGCAACCAGAAACGACCAGCGCAAAAAGCACCAACCCCACAACAATCTTATGATTCATCTTCTCCATCCGAATGAACTGGTTTCTCAACGCCGATTTCCCAACGCAGAAGCCGCTAAATTATTCCAAAGTGACCGAGGAATCGTTGCCTTTTTCAGGAAAGAGCAAAAGTTGCCGCATGATTCTGCGATATTTGCGCAAGACAATGAGCAAGAAAGATTCATTTTGGAAGCGTTGGAGCAAACCGTACAGGCTGACCATTCTGGAAGAACAATCTTTCAAAGAACGCTGGCAGATTTCGATTTCTAGAATTGGCGTAGCCCTCACTGTTGGTGCGATTGTCACGCTAACCAGTGTTGCTGTGTATGCTTTGGTGGCTTGGTCGCCTTTGAAAGAACTCGTGGTGCCTGGTTATGCTAGTGAAGCTTCCAGAATGCGCGCCATCCAAGCAGAAATCGTCGCCGATAGCGCGGTGCGCCAGTTGGCCATACAGGACGAGTACCTGCAAACTCTAAGCACATTGCTCAGAGGGGAATCCGTTGAGAATCGGATTCAAGAACCTGACGGTGCTGGAGAAAAAGGGGGAGACGCGCTCACCGAATGGGGCTTGACCCAAGAAGATTTAGATCTGCGAAGCCGTGTCGAACAGGAAGATCGGTTTGCTCTGCAACGGGGCCAATTGAACGAAAAAACAATGCGAAACATCCCGTTTGCACCAATCCAAGGGTCCGTATCTTCAAAATTCGACCCGGGAATCGGGCATTTTGGGGTTGACTTCGTAGCTCCTGAAGGCTCTGTTATCCACGCCGTCGATGACGGCATTGTTGTCATTGCCTCTTACACATCTGACGGCGGCTACGTCGTCAGTATTCAACATCCAGCCAACCGAACGTCCGTCTACAAACACAACAAATCACTGCTGGTAGAAACGGGGAACCGTGTCCAAGCCGGTGACCCAATCGCTATTTTAGGTGGTACAGGCACGCACAGCACTGGGCCACACTCGCACTTTGAGTGGTGGGTTGATGGTCAACCTTTGGATCCAACACAGTGGCTTCCTGGGCCACTCGAAGACGTCAGTCTTTCAGAATGATGTCAAAATCAACAAGGTCGACAAACCGCTGAATGCGCTCGTCAAGCTCTGCTTGCGTCAAATCCAGCAGTCGTTCTGTCCCGAATTTCTCGCACGTAAAAGAGGCCAAGGCTGAGCCCAGTACCACGCCACGCTTCATGTTGTTAAATGAGATATCATTCGTATGTGCCAGGTATCCAATGAATCCACCAGCAAACGTGTCCCCTGCACCAGTAGGGTCCAATACCTCTTCTAGTGGCAATGCGGGAGCGAAAAACACCTCATCGTTGTTAAACAATAGTGCGCCATGCTCACCCTTCTTGATTACGAGCGTCCCCGGTCCCATTTGAAGAATTTTATGCGCAGCCTTGACCAAAGAATGTTCGCCTGAAAGTTGGCGCGCTTCTTCGTCGTTTATGGTCAACACATCGATGCGCTTAATCACTTCCTTCAGCGCATCCATGGCAATGTCCATCCAAAAATTCATGGTGTCCAATACGATCAACTTCGGGCGCGACTCCATTTGATCCAGTACACTCGCCTGTACTGTAGGATCTAGATTGCCCAACATGACGTAATCCGCGTTGCGCGCCTCAGAGGGAACTTTCGGTTGGAAATCTGCCAATACATTCAACTCCGTGGCCAACGTATCCCGGGAGTTCATATCAAGGTGATACTTGCCTGCCCAGTAAAAGCTCTTCTCACCGACGCGGCGTTCTAGGCCAGTCGTGCGGATGCCTCGAGTTTCCATTTCTTGAACAAAGGACTCCGGAAAGTCATCCCCTATGACCGAAATAATGTGCTGTTCTTCAATAAATTGACTCGCGCTCAACCCGATGTATGAGGCAGCGCCTCCAACCACTTTTCCGGACGATCCAAATGGTGTTTCGATGGCGTCAAACGCAACGGTTCCAACTGTAATAAGGCTCATGTTCTCTGATAATGTGGCACAAATGTACCTCAACGAAAATGGTTCATTTCAGCCCGGTGAAACTTTTAAGTCCCCACCGCGTAGACAAAACTGGTTTTGAAATCTTTCCAGAATTTTTTTATCGGGAAAGAAAGGGCTATCTTTGCCGTCCGAATATTCCTCCTTAGCTCAGCTGGTTAGAGCATCTGACTGTTAATCAGAGGGTCCTTGGTTCGAGCCCAAGAGGGGGAGCAAAAGCTTTACAGAGATGTAGGGCTTTTTTTGTGG
>DCPZ01000023.1 GCA_002323795.1 Flavobacteriales bacterium UBA1531
TATCTCATCAATCGGACAAATCGACATCGGTAGCTCTTCTGTCCTGAGAGGATTTGTCAAAAACAAATCAGGTGAGCCACTGCCTGGAGCAACGGTCATTCCCCTTGAACAAAAATCCGCGAGCGTTGTCACCGATTTAGACGGCGCATTCGAGCTTCAGCTAAGAACCGATCAGACTTGGACCATCCGATTTGGGTTTGTTGGTTTCCAGTCCCAAGAAAAAATCGTTGTCCTCAATGAAATTGAGCCCACGATTGTAACCGTGACCCTCATCCCCGGAGTCGCGCTGCAAACCTCAGAAGTAATCGCAGACGACGCGAGAACCGGTCCGATTCAACGCATTGATCCAAAAGTGGCTGCTCGAATCCCTTCACCACGCGGAACCATCGAAGATTTGCTCATTCAGGCTCCAGTGAATTTTACGAGTGAATTATCTAGTGGATACAATGTTCGCGGTGGCAGCTTCGATGAGAACCTGGTCTACGTCAATGACGTCGAAGTCTACCGTCCTTTTCTTGTTAGAGCCGGACAACAAGAAGGTCTTTCTTTTCCAAATCCGGATATGGTAGAATCCATTGAGTTTTCTGCAGGTGGATTTGAGGCAAAATACGGTGACAAAATGAGCTCAGTTCTGGACATCCAATACCGCAAACCCAGAAAAGCTGCCACGCGTTTTACAGCGAGCATGCTGGGAGCGCAAATACAACAAGACGTAGTGAGCCAAAAAGGTCCAACGGGCCATCGCCTTTGGACTGCCAATACCGGGGTAAGATATCGGGACAACTCCTACGTGCTTGGCTCGCTTGATGAAGGTGGCGAATACCAACCACGTTATCTGGACGTGCAATCTTTCATCACCATTGATCCCGATGGTTACGGACCATGGGAAATAGAGTTGTTGGGCATTTATGGGCAAAACGATTACCGATTCATCCCCGAAGAACGGCAGTCCGATGTGGGAAATATCAACGAGGCGTTGCGACTTAAAATATATTTTGACGGCCAAGAAAAAACATCCTACCGAACTGGATTTGGAGCGCTTGCACTCAACCACACCAGTGAAAGCCATCGCGTTCGTTGGATTACCTCTGCTTTCCAAACAGCTGAATCTGAAACCTTTGATATTCTTGGCGCCTACTTTCTAGATGAATTGGACCGCGATCTTGGATCCGATGAATTGGGAGAAGAGTCGGTCAATCGGGGCGTAGGAGTCTTCCTAAACCACGCTCGAAACCGGCTATATGCGAATGTAATAAGCAGCGCTCTGAAAGGTTCTATCTCTTTCGGCAGTGGCAATGGATTGATCGAATGGGGTGCAAAATGGCAACGGGAACAAATCGAGGATTATCTATCCGAATGGTCCCTCACGGATTCCGCTGGGTTCATTTCACCCCACCCTCAAGATAGCATAGGCTACATTGACGAAGGTCCACAGCAGGTGATTGAACTGGAAGATGTCATTCGTGCTACGAATGATGTGAATGCCCAACGCAGTCAGTCCTACATTCAAGGCAGCTGGGCTTGGGAAGATCGATTCAAAGGACTCTGGGAGGTAAATGCTGGAGTCCGCGGTCACCTCTGGGGCTTTACCAATGAACGCAACAATGAATCAGGCGGTCCTATCCTTGTTGGAGGCCCCCGTGGTCACATCAGTTACCGACCTTTGGAAACGGAAGGCCAACCCTCAACAGTCTGGAATTTTGCTGCTGGCGTATACTGGCAACCTCCTTTTTACCGGGAGATGCGTCGAATCGATGGCACACTAAATGCGGATATTCGACCACAAAAGGCCACGCACTTTGTACTCGGAATGGATCGCATTTTTGAACTCTACGACCGGCCATTCAAGATGGTGGGCGAAGTTTATTACAAAGGGATGGATGCCTTAATTCCTTATGAAATTGAGAATGTCCGGCAGCGGTATTATGCGACCAATAATAGCGCTGGTTATGCAGCAGGTGCCGATTTCATGTTGAATGGAGAGTTCATCGATGGCATACAGAGTTGGTTCCGCATGTCGGTAATGAAAACGGAAGAAGATCTGAATGACGACGACTACTGGCAATATTACAACAGCGCTGGCACACCAATTATCGCTGGTTACACACTCGATAATGTACCCACTGACAGTGCTTTAATATCTCCCGGATTCATACCCCGTCAAACGGATCAGCGATTCAATATGAGCCTGCTCTTCCAAGATGAAATGCCGGGAAACGAAGCCTACAAAGTCCTTATCAGTTTATACTTTGGAACCGGACTCCCCTTTGGTCCGCCGTCATTCGAACGGTACAAGGATATCCTGCGAACTCCAACTTATCGCCGCGTGGACATTGGCTTTTCACGTGATTTGTTCACAAGCACCAAGCGAATGGATAAAAAAGAAGAGTTAAGCGGCTTCATTTCGATTGAAGTGTTTAACATTTTAGGCATCCGAAACACAATCAACCATACGTGGATTGAAGACGTCAATGGTCGTTTGTATGCCATTCCAAATTACTTGACCAACCGACGCCTCAACCTGAAAGTTGGAATCGCTTTCTGATTTTTATGCAACATTCAACCATCCCATCACATGCGCGCTCCTTGCTTAGGTTGATTTTCATGATCATACTAGCCTTTTATTCGGTTGAAATCACTGCTCAAATCTATTTCTTAAACGGAACAGCCACAGCCAGTGGCGGTGATTGCTATCAACTGACTACCAATCAAGGCGCGCAAAACGGCACCGTTTGGTATGGAGAGCAAATCGATCTGAACTTCCCCTTCGAACTGGCCTTTAGCATGAACTTCGGAACCATTGATGAAACAGGTGCCGACGGAATGGTATTTGTCCTGCAAAATGTCGGAACAGACGCTTTGGGTGAAACGGGAGGAGCCCTTGGCTTTAGCGGATTTGATCCCAGCTTTGGAATTGAATTTGACACCTGGAAAAATGGTGAATATGGCGACCTCATTACCGACCACATCGGCTTTGTTTCAGATGGCTCTGTCGACCATGCTCCTCCGACCGGGTTAGCTGGCCCTGTAGATGCCAATATCGACGGTTTGAATATCGAAGATGGTGAAGATCACCCTGTCCGGATCACATGGGACCCAAACACGAGCATTGTAGCCGTCTATTTTGATTGTGAATTTCGGCTTGCGCAAGAAGTGGATTTAATCGAAGATATCTTCGACGGACAAACCTCTGTTTACTGGGGCTTTACAGGAAGTACAGGCGGGTCGTTCAACGTTCAATCCGTATGCCTAGCTCCGAACATCATAGCAACCGAGCCTTTGGTAGCAGTGTGTCCTGGAAGCAATCTCGAGCTGAACGTATCAGGAGCACCAAATGCCAACTACACTTGGGAGCCCACAGATTTCCTTGAAGATCCCAATGCAGCTACGACGCTCTGCACACCCGACTCCAGTATAACATATGTGGTGAGCTACGAAGGATTCTGCAACACTACAGTATCAGACACCATTGAGGTAATTGTAGAAGAATTAGAAGCGGAATTCACCACCGATCCGAATAACGTATTGACATGCTCATCTCCTGTCGTCAGCCTTCAGGCCACATCAAACTTCCCATCTGGAGTTGAATTTTCATGGGGCTCGAACGATGCCAACAATAACTTTCAATCTGATCAATCATCGACTAGCACGGACGAAGCCGGGAGCTACTGGCTCATCGCAAATTTCAACGATGGCACATGCATTGATAGTTTGGATTTTGTCATTGCGCTCGACACCCTGACTTATCAGTCTTCTTTAAGTTCAGATTTCCCGACCCTCAATTGTGCGACAGACACAGTGCTGATTCAACTGATAGCCAATGGCGATGACGCATTGTTTGAATGGTCCGGGCCAGATGGTGCCGATTACGTCTGGACAAATGAGCCGTTCGAATTGCTCACCACGACACCTGGAACGTGGGAAGTATCGACCACGAATCCTGGAAACGGATGCACTTCAACTGCTCAAATCATACTGGACGAAGATTTCACTTACCCTCAAGTGGAAGCGGGATACGCAGACACGCTGACCTGTTCAAACCCAACGAGTCCAATCTACGAGGTAGGTGCAACACCCGTGGATTATACACCTCAGTTAAGTTGGGCCTGGGAACAAGGCGCTTTAAATTCCCTCGATCCCTACGCGCCCATTGCACTGGCGCCGGGAACGTACTTTTTGACTGTTTTATTGACCGAAAATGGATGTTCTGCGCAGGATTCTGTAATCGTGTTCCAAGATCCGGAAGCCACAATAGATGCCAGCTCGGCGCGATTTCCGAATGTCATCTCGCCCAATGGCGATGGCTCCAACGAACGATTAACACTGTACCTCGAAGAATTCCCGGAATTCCCATTGCTCTCTATCGTTCAAGACTTCAAACTTTCCATTTTCAATCGCTGGGGCAACCTCATTTACAGCAGCCAAGGCAAGACCGTCGAATGGGATGGCAGGGTGAATGATGACGATGTCGCAGCAGGGTTTTACTATTACAAGGCAGATTACCTCATCGTTTGTGGCGATGAACAGCGTGGCTCTCTTACAGGTGGATTTGAATTGTTCCGAT